>NZ_JBNPJV010000071.1:0-47446 GCF_050312585.1 Pseudomonas sp. R19M | reverse complement strand
CAGTCACTGTATCTGGTGACTGAACCACCGCCATCGGGAGCAAGCCCCCTCCCACAATGACCGCGTTAATCCTTAACTGACTGGTATCAGGGCATGCCCCCTCTCACACTATTTGATCGTGTTTGTTCAGGACATCGGCGGTAGGCCATAGGCGGCGAGATCGAAGTCTGCAAGTTTGCGAATGATCTGGTCAGCATGCTGGTACTTGCTGTCAGCCATGGCTTCATCCGGCACGGCGATGGCGGTCATATGTGCGGCTTTCGCGGCGGTAACGCCGAACGGCGAATCTTCGAATACCAGGCAATCCTCGGGCGCGACGCCCAGGCGGCGGGCGGCGGTTAGGAAGATGTCGGGGGCCGGTTTGGCGGCGCCGACTTCCGGGTCATCGGCCGTGACGATGGTGTCGAACAGAGCAAACCACTCGCGGTGCAGCGTGGTCTTGTGGCCAAACGAATTACGCGACGAACTGGTGCCCACGGCAATCGGAATATGGTGTGCTTTCAAATGCCGCACCAGCGCTTCCGCACCGGGCATGCCCAAAGCTTTGGGGAAACGCTCGCTCATCAGCGGTTCGCGGATGGTCAGGAACTGCGCCGGTGTGATCGGCAGGTCCAGCGCCTTGACCACATAATCGGCCAGGTCCTGGGCGCCGCGGCCAATGATGTGCTGCTTGATACCCCAGTCATAGGTTCGGCCGTAGCGTTCGGCGATGATCTGCGTCACTTCGGTGTAGATGCCCTCAGTGTCCAGCAACAACCCGTCCATATCGAATATCACGGCCTTGATCGGACCGACAGCGCTAAGCGGTGCATTCATCACAACAGAACCTGGAGGAAGGACTAAAAGGATTCAGCACAATAACGGCCACGCTTGTCGGCAGGCAACCCTTTGCCATGACCGCCCGCACTGCAACGGCGCAGGGAACGGCAGTGGAGCTGATCAACCTCGCGGTGTAGATGCGCTTGATCAGGCGGGCTCAGACAGGCAGCCCAAACCGTCCAATGTGGCCTCCACCGCCTGGTCCAGCGGCGTATGAGGTTCCCTGCCCAACACCGCGACCAGGCGTTCATTGCCCATGAGCAACGGGGTGCGCCAGAGGTAACGCATCTCCTGCATCTCACGGAACGTGACGACAAAGGGCGCCGCCACCTTCAACAGCCACCAAGGGAACGGGCCTACGCGGGGTTGCTGACCCGTCCTGCGCAAAACCACGCGCTGGATGGCCTCGCTCATCTGTGTGCCATCGGCATCGACGAAACCCTCCATGTGAAAACGGGCGAACGCCTCAAGGGTGGCACGGCGCTCAAGCAACTCGAGCATCGTGCGCGCCACGTCCGGCAGATAGGCCCACTGATGCATCACGCCACGCGCGCCCGGATAACTCACTTTGGCGACCGGTTTTCCAGGTTTGATCAGCCCCATGGAAAACCAGTTATTGGACGCACGGGCGCCGAAAAAATCCCCGGCGCGTACGATCAAGACCCGCGCCCCCTGGCGGGAGGCGTCGAGCAAGCGTTGCTCCAGTTGCACACGGATCGCCCCTTTGCGCGTCTGCGGGTGCTGGGGCGCATCCTCATGCGGCAGCGCAAACGCATCCGGCCCGAAGTTATACACCGTGCCCGGCAACACGATGGTCGCGCCCTCGGCAATCGCCGCGGCGATGGTGTTGTCGATCATCGGCAGTACCAGCCCGGCCCAATTGCGGTAGCCCGGCGGGTTGACGGCATGGACGATCACCTCGCAACCACGCGCTGCCGCCAGCACTTGCTGCCGATCGAGTGCGTCGCCCTTGAGCCAGGTGAGGTCAGGGTTTCGCCGGCGCGCTTTGTCGACATCCCGGGTCAACGCAAGCACGTCCCAACCCGCCGCTGCCAGTTGCTGCGCGACCTCGCCACCAATGCCACCGGTTGCACCCAATACTAGAACCTTGCTCATCACACTCTCCCACGTTGGTTGGTGAGCGCATTCTGTTCCGGACCCGGCTATAGAGGAATTGCCCAAGACCCACCAGTCGCTATACATTTATGCATGGCATCGTATATTGGTTGGGAGCTTTACCGGTCGTTCCTGGGTGTACTCAAGGAAGGATCGTTGTCGGGGGCCGCGCGGCTGCTCGGCATCACGCAGCCTACGGTGGGCCGGCATATCGCTGCGCTGGAAACGACGTTGAACGTGGTGCTGTTCACACGTTCACCAACAGGGCTGCTGCCGACGGCGGTGGCGCATACCTTGCGCGCCCACGCTGAAACCATGGAACGCACCGCCGCCGCCCTCGAGCGCGCCGCCTCCTCCCACGGTGACGAGGTGCGCGGTGTGGTGCGGGTTTCCGCGAGTGAAGTCGTCGGCGTGGAATTGCTGCCACCGATCATCACTCAATTACGCCGTGAGCATCCGCACCTGCGGGTCGAACTGGTGCTGACCAACCGCCTCAGCGACCTGCTGCAACTGGAAGCCGACATCGCCGTGCGCATGGTCCGGCCCAGCCAGGAACAACTGCTGGCGCGGCGCGTGGGGCTGATCGAAGTCGGCCTACACGCCCGTGATGATTACCTGCAACAACGGGGCGTGCCCCTGCACATGCAAGACTTGGCCAACCATTCGGTGATCGGCTTCGACCAGGAAAACGCCTTCATCCGCAGCCTGGCCATCAAGGGCTTCGAACGCAGCGCCTTCGCCCTCTGCAGCGACAGCGACCTGGCACAACTGGCGCTGATCCGCGCCGGTGCCGGCATCGGAGGCTGCCAAGTGCAACTGGCCAAGCGCGACCCACGCCTGCGGCGAGTGCTGCCGCAGTTTTTCGCGCTCAAACTGGACACCTGGGTGACCATGCACGAGGACCTGCGCAACAGCCCACGCTGTCGGGTGATGTTTGATGCATTGGTGGCCGGTTTGCAGCGTTACGTACAGCTTTGAGACAGCTTCACTGGTAAAGAATCAGGCTTCCCACATTCCGTGTGCAGAAGCCCCCATGTCCGAAGCCTTCGAAGTCCCCAGCCCCCACGAAAAACACATCGAACACACCACCGAACATGCCCACGGCCGCGGTGACAATTTCGCCAGCCGCATTGCCGTGATGACCGCGCTGATGGCCACCCTCGGCGCCATGCTCAGCTACCAGGCCGGCTCCACCGAAAGCGAAGCGGCGATGGACAAGAACAACGCCGCCATTATCAAAACCGAAGCCGCCAACCAGTGGAATTACTACCAGGCCAAATCCAGCCGGCAAAACCTCGCCGAACTGGCCGCACACATCCCCGGCGTCGATGCGGCGCACTACAACGACGAAGTGCAGCGCTACAAAAGCCAGAAAGAAGACGTGCGCAAACAAGCCGAAAAACTTGAGGCCACCTCCCGAGAGTGGGATCAAAAATCCGAAGAGGCACTGCACCAGCATCACCGCTGGGCCCAGGCGATGACGGCGATTCAGATCGCGATTTCGTTGGCGGCGATTACCTTGCTCACGCGGCGTGAATGGCTGAAGCGCATGTCCTATGCGGCGGCGGGTGTGGCGGTGGTGCTGGGCAGCCTGGCGTGGCTGCATATCTGACGCCAAGCACGTCCCGGTGTGCGGGTGTCCGGCCTGTCAGCCTGGGCGTGAGTGGGGGTATGAAAGTGAAACCTTTGGCTGGCGGATTTCAATCTGCCAGCTGAGCGATTAGAGTGTCGCGCCCCGGGAAATTGGATCCCGGGCTTGAGTTCATGGAGTTATTCAGTGAAGTACGTCAGTAAAGTGGTTGCAGCAGCAGTTCTGGGTTTCACCCTTGCAGGTTGCACCGGTACCGCGATCAAATCCCCGCATTACGACAGCAGCCAATACACCGTTTTGGGCCACAGTGAAGCCAGCGCCACCGGCATCATGCTGTTCGGCTTGATCCCGATCGGCCAGAACAGCCGTTTCGTGCGCGCGCAGGACGCGGCCATCAAGGCCAAAGGCGGCGATGCACTGATCAACACCCAAGTGCAAGAAAACTGGTTCTGGGCCTGGGTGCTCAGCGGTTACACCACCAAGATCTCGGGTGATGTGGTCAAGCTGAAAACTGCGCAATAAATGATCGTGAAATAGTCAAAATCGCCAGGGCTCAGGCCCGCGCGCGACGTATCATGGGCCATACCTTCGAGGATGGCCCATGAACCTCAGTATCCTTTACGCCCTCGCGGCCGCCGCCCTGTTCGGCGCCAGCACCCCACTTGCCAAAAGCCTGGGCCTTGGCCTCTCGCCCACACTCCTCGCCGGCCTGCTCTATCTTGGCAGCGGTATCGGTCTGGCCGGTGTGCGCTGCATGCGTGATCGCGGCTGGAAACCTAGCGGATTGGCCCCCTCGGAATGGCCCTGGCTGCTCGGCGCCATCGTCTTCGGCGGCATCCTCGGGCCCGTCGCCCTGATGTTCGGCCTCACCCGCACCGCCGGGGCCACGGCTTCATTGATGCTCAACCTCGAGTCGGTACTGACTGCGGTTATCGCCTGGCTGGTGTTCAGGGAAAACGCCGACCGCCGTATCGTCCTCGGTATGCTCGCCATTGTGCTGGGCGGCGTGGTGCTGTCCTGGTCCGACGGCGGCGCTACCAGCCAGGACTGGACGGGACCGTTTTCCGTTGCGCTGGCCTGCCTGTGCTGGGGGATCGACAACAACCTGACGCGCAAGGTATCCGCGTCTGACGCCCTGTTTATCGCAGGCGCCAAGGGCTTGATTGCCGGGTGGGTGAATTGCAGCTTGGCGCTTTATCTCGGCGCGCAGCTCCCGAGCGCCGTACAACTTGCGCCCCTGTTGCTGGTCGGGTTTCTCGGCTATGGCATCAGCCTGGTCCTGTTCGTATTGGCACTCCGCGGGCTGGGCAGTGCCCGCACCGGCGCCTACTTTTCGACAGCGCCCTTCCTCGGGGCTGCGGTTGCCTTATGGGTGATGGACGAGTCGGTCACCGTCGCGTTCTGGATCGCGTCGGCGTTAATGGCTATCGGCGTGTGGCTGCACCTGACAGAGCGGCATGCCCACGAGCATCTGCATGAAGCGACGGAACACGGGCATCGCCATGTGCATGATGAGCATCACCAGCATGAGCATGACTTTGAATGGGACCCGGCGGTGCCGCATAGCCACGTGCATGTGCACAGTGCGATGAAGCATAGCCATGCGCATTTTCCGGATGTGCATCATCGGCATAGGCATTGAGGGGTGGCGTTTTCAGGGAATGTATCTAGGCCGCTCAGCGCCGCCCTGAAAACAGCCTTCGTTCAAGCGTGGTCGCCGTTGTGAGCTTTACGCTCGTACTCCCAGCCTTTGCACGCCAATCGCCTCTGGAAATACTGCTAGACGCCGCGACCTATCGACTTCGCGCCGTAACCCAGGTCCTTGAGAATCTCGCACTACGCAGTGAAATAGGCAGTGATGCCGTAGTGCTCAGTGACTTCGCCCTGCTCTGCTCAATTCCACTACGCGACGAGTGCGATCTGCTGGATGTCATTGGGCGCCGGCTGGACATGCCGTGTACGTGATCTAGAACGGGAAATTTCCAAGCCCAGAAAGCACAAAACCCCTGGTTTCTTTCGAAACCAGGGGTTTTGTTTACATCGAATTTGGCGGTGAAGGAGAGATTCGAACTCTCGATACAATTTCTTGTATACACACTTTCCAGGCGTGCTCCTTAAGCCACTCGGACACTTCACCGTATCTCGTCAAACCAGTTCAGTCTGTCGAGGCGCGCTAATGTAGTCGAAAGCCTTTCCGATGGCAAAGGTTTTTTTCAGAATTTTCATGCGGTTAGACGGTTATGTCATAACCCGCCTGGTCAGGGACGGTGATTCTGCCATTCTTGGGCATGGGCAACGTGAGCCTGGGACGCTCGGTGCGCCCTGCTCCGGGCCGTCTAAGCTTGGGTGTGGCGTAAAAGCCTGACTGGGTAGTCAGTCACGGCGCTTTACCGGGGCGGGCGTGGTGGGTAACGTCTGCGTATGCATTTCTATCCATAGCTTCTCTATAACAAGTCTTACAAGGAACCGCGTCATGAGTGAGTTGATTGCCTACCACCTCGAAGACGGTATTGCGACCCTGACCCTGAGCAACGGCAAGGTGAATGCCATTTCTCCGGCGGTGGTCAGTGAGTTCAATGCGGCGCTGGATCAGGCCGAGAAAGACCGGGCCGTGGTGGTGATCACCGGGACGCCGGGGATACTGTCGGGGGGTTATGATCTGAAGGTGATGACCGCCGGCCCCAAAGAGGCGATCAGCCTGGTGACGTCGGGTTCGACGTTGGCGCGTCGTCTGTTGTCCCATCCGTTTCCGGTGATCGTCGCTTGCCCTGGGCATGCGGTGGCCAAGGGCGCGTTCCTGTTATTGTCGGCCGATTATCGGATTGGTGTGGAAGGCCCGTTCAGCATCGGCCTGAATGAAGTGGCGATCGGCATGACCATGCACCACGCCGGTATCGAATTGGCGCGGGATCGCCTGCGTAAGTCGGCATTTCAGCGTTCGGTGATCAACGCCGAGATGTTCGACCCGCAGGGCGCCTTGCATGCCGGCTTCCTGGATAAAGTCGTCGCCCCCGAAGAGTTGCACGCGGCGGCCCTGGAAGCGGCGCGTCAGTTGAAGAAGATCAATATGAACGCCCACAAGCACACCAAGTTGAAAGTGCGCAAAGCGCTGCTGGAAGCACTGGATGACGCAATCATTCAGGATCAGGGGCATGTCCTGAGCTAAGTCCTCACAACTGCAGCTCCAGAGCCCGACCTTGAGTCGGGCTTTTTCTTACAGATAAATCAGAATCATCTCTAGGTGCTCTAGTCGGGCGATGTCGGTGCATATTGAAACATGTGCTTAAACATCGCCTATCTCCCACGTCTGCAGGGACAATTGCCGAACCCAGTGCACACCCGTACACTGCGCCACCCTTGTCCCGATGGACCGTGTCGATGCTTTTTCTGCTACGTATGCTGTTGATGGGCCTGCACTTTATCGTCGCCGGTGTGCTGGGCGTACTGTTGGGCCTTTGCCGTCCGTTCAACCCGGACAACAGTCGCCTGTGTGCCCGCCTCTATGCGCTGCCGGCCATGTGGCTCTTGGGTCTGAACGTGAAAGCGCAGGTCGACTCGCTGCGCAACAAGCCCGGCACCTGCGTGATCATCGCCAACCACCAGTCCAACTATGACTTGTTTGTGTTCGGCACCGTGGTGCCCCACCGCACGGTGTGCATCGCCAAGAAGAGCCTGAAATGGGTGCCGCTGTTCGGCCAGTTGTTCTGGCTGGCAGGCAATGTGCTGATCGACCGAGGCAATGCCTACAAGGCACGCCGGGCAATGCTTACCACCACCCATACGTTGCAACATGAGAACACGTCGATCTGGGTGTTCCCGGAGGGCACACGCAACCTGGGCAAAGGCTTGTTGCCGTTCAAGAAAGGCGCATTCCATATGGCAATCGCGGCCGGAGTGCCGATCGTGCAGGTGTGCGTCAGCAATTACATCACCCATATGCAGCTCGATCGCTGGAACAGTGGGGATGTACTCATACGGTCGTTGCCGCCGATTCCTACGGTTGGGCTGACTTCGGATGACATCCCCCGGTTGATGCAAAGTTGCCAGGTGCAGATGGATGAATGCATCGCGCAGATGGATCTTGAGTTGCGGGCTGCTTGAACACCGCCCGGGGGGGCGCTTCGTCCCCCAGCGCGAGCAAGCTCGCTCACCACAAAAAGCTCGTCGCAATGACAGCTACGACGGAACGTCATTCAGGCTAAGCTGCCCAACATCTGTCATCCCAATAAGAAGCGATCAGCACCATGGGTAGAGTTGTTGCGGCTGCCGTCTACAGCGCCGGCAAGAAAGTCACCGATATCACCCTCGACGAAGGCGCCGCCTGGGCCGCCAAACCTGACCACTTTGTATGGATCGGCCTGGAAGCCCCCAACGCTCAAGAGCTGGCCAACCTGCAACGCCAGTTCAACCTGCATGAACTGGCCATCGAAGACGCCCTGGAAAAGCACAGCCGCCCGAAGCTGGAAACCTTCGGCGATGCACTGTTTATCGTCACCTACTCACCGGTGCGCGAGAACGGCAAGCTGGTGTTTATCGAAACCCATATCTTTGCCGGCAACGGCTACATCATCACTGCACGCAATGGCCACTCGGCATCCTACGGGCTTGTGCGCCAGCGCTGTGAGGCGCGGCCACTGTTGCTGGAGCATGGGGAAGATTTCGTACTCTATGCGCTGCTGGATTTCGTCACCGAGAATTACCAACCGGTGAGCGAGGCGATCCATGCCGAGATCGATGAACTGGAACGCAACGTATTGTGCAGCTCGCTGAATGAGCGTGATATCCAGAACTTGCATGGCTTGCGCCGCGACGTGCTGCGGCTCAAGCGCTACGTCGCGCCGATGGTGGAGATCAGCCAGGAGCTGCAGAAGCTGAGCTTCCCGTTCATCGACAAGAACATGCGCCCGTATTTCCGCGATGTGCAGATCCATGTGACACGGCAAATGGAAGACCTCACCACCCTGCGCGATATCGCCAGCCAGACCATCGAGATCGGTGTCTTGCTGGAGGCTTCGCGTCAAAGCGTGGTGCAGCGCAAGTTCGCCGCATGGGCGGCGATCCTCGCCTTCCCCACAGCGGTGGCGGGGATCTACGGGATGAACTTCCAGAATATGCCCGAGCTGCAATGGCACTACGGCTATTTTGCAGTGCTCGGGTTTATCGCGGTGGGCTGTACCGGTTTGTGGGCCAGCTTCAAGCGTTCGGGCTGGCTTTAACGCTTGGCCTCGGATTTGTGGGCCACGAAACGCATCATCCATTCCGCCACGGTGACGCCGTGGTGGTCGCGCTCCAGGCTGGCGACGCCATGGTTGTAGACCTTCTCGCCCAAGGTCGTCTGAAGAATCTCCAACAGCTCGCGGGAATAGTCATGGACAAATTCCGGGTGGCCCTGGAAGCACAGCACCTGATCACCAATGTGGTACGCCGCAAACGGGCAAAACGCGCTGGAAGCAATCACCGTGGCGTTTTTCGGCAGCGTGGTGACTTGGTCCTGATGGCTGATCAATAGCGTCAGTTCTTCCACTTCAGGGCTCATCCACGGCGCCTTGGCATCGAGCTTGTAATCGTGGATGCCCATGCCCCAGCCCTGGCCCGCGCGCTCGGTCTTGCCGCCCAGCAGCAGTGCCAGCAATTGGTGGCCGAAGCAGATACCCAGCAGTTTGTCGCCGCGCTCGTAACGCTCGAGCAGATAAGTCTTGAGAGTCTGGATCCAAGGGTCGGTGCCAAAGGAATCGGCCTTGCTGCCAGTGACCAGGTAGGCATCAAACACTTCATCTTCCGGCGGGTATTCGCCCTGCACAACGTTGTAGACAACGAATTCGGCGGCAATCGGCTGCTTGGAGAACAGGCGCTTGAACATCTGCCCGTACCCTTGGTATTGATCGATCAAGCCTGGACGCAGGATATCGGTTTCCAGGATACAGACGCGTAGCGACATAAAAAATACCTGACACGGTGATGGGAATAATGCACACCCCAGAGCCTGCCCTGAAACACCCTCCAAGGCAAGCCCTTGTGGGAGGGGGCTTGCTCCCGATAGCGGTGGCACAGTTACTGACTCGTCAGCTGATACATCGCCATCGGGAGCAAGTCACCTCCCACATTCAGATCACCGAAATATTTCGCCTTGTGCAGCCTTTTCCAGCAACAACGCCGGAGGAGAGAACCTTTCCCCATATTGCTCCGCCAGGTAGCGCGCCCGGGCGATGAAATCGTTCAACCCGTACTGGTTGATAAACTGCAACGCACCGCCACTCCACGCGGCAAAGCCAATGCCGAAGATCGAGCCCACATTGGCATCCGCCGTGGACATCAACACCCCCTCCTCCACACACCGCACGGTTTCGATGGCCTGGATAAACAGCAGGCGGTCACGTACATCCTGTGGCGAAATCTGTTTACCCGGCTGTTCGAAACGGGCTTTCAGTTCCGGCCACAGGTGTTTCTGCCCGCCTGCCGGATAGTCATAGAACCCACCACCCGCTGCCTTGCCGGCGCGTTTGTACTCATTCACCAGCAGGTCGATCACCCGCGTTGCCGGATGCGTCGGCATCTCCTTACCTTCGGCCTGCAGATCCTTGGCCGTTTGCTGTCGGATATGGCTCATCAAGCTGAGCGATACCTCATCGGACACCGCCAACGGCCCCACGGGCATGCCGGCCTTGCGCGCTTCGGTCTCGATCATCGGTGCGGCCACGCCTTCACCGAGCATAGCGATGCCTTCATTGGTGAAGGTGCCGAACACCCGCGAGGTGAAGAAGCCGCGACTGTCGTTGACCACAATCGGGGTTTTCTTGATCTGCAGTACGAAATCAAAACCTCGGGCCAGGGTTTCGTCGCTGGTTTGCGTGCCCTTGATGATTTCCACCAACGGCATCTTGTCCACCGGGCTGAAGAAATGCAGGCCCAGGAACTTGCCTGGATCGGGCACGGCGTTGGCCAGGCCGCTGATGGGCAAGGTGGAGGTATTGGAGGCGATCACCGCGTCGGCGCCGACGACGCTTTGGGCGGCGGCCGAAACCTCGGCCTTGAGCTCGCGGTTTTCAAATACGGCCTCGATGATCAGGTCGCAACCGGCCAGATCGGCATCAGAGGCCGTAGGATGAATACGCGCCAAGGTGGTATCGCGCTGCTCGGCGGTCAATTGCCCACGCCCCACCTTCTTGTCCAACAGCGCGGCTGAGTGCGCCTTGCCTTTCTCGGCGGCGACGAGGTCGATGTCCTTGAGCACCACGTCGATGCCCGCACTGGCACTGACATAAGCGATCCCCGCGCCCATCATCCCGGCACCCAGCACGCCGACTTTGCGTGTCACGTAAGGGGCAAAGCCCTGCGGGCGCGAGCCGCCGGCGTTGATTTCGTTGAGCTGGAACCAGAAGGTGCCGATCATGTTCTTCGCCACCTGGCCGGTGACCAGTTCGGTGAAGTAACGGGTTTCGATCAGGTGGGCCGTGTCGAAATCCACCTGCGCACCTTCCACGGCGGCGCAAAGGATTTTTTCCGGAGCCGGAAAGCAGCCGTTGGTTTTGCTGCGCAACATCGACGGTGCAATCGCCAACATCTGTGCAACCTTGGGGTTCGACGGCGTACCGCCGGGGATTTGATACGCCTTGTTGTCCCAAGGCTGCCTGGCCTCGGGGTTGGCGAAAATCCAGGCGCGAGACTTGGCCAGCAGTTCATCACGGCTCAAGGCCAGCTCATTGATCAAGCCGGCTTGCAGCGCCTGTTGCGGCCGCAGTTTTTTACCTTCCAACAAATACGGCAGGGCCTTTTCCAGCCCCAGCAGGCGCACCATGCGCACGACCCCACCACCGCCCGGCAACAGGCCCAAGGTGACTTCCGGCAAGCCGAGCTGGGTGGATTTATCGTCCAGTGCGACGCGGTAATGGCAGGCCAGGCAAATCTCCCAGCCACCGCCCAGGGCCGCGCCATTGATCGCGGCCACGACCGGTTTGCCGAGGGTTTCCAGGCGGCGCAACTGGGCCTTGAGCACGCGCACACCGTCGTAGAAATCCTTGGCGTGGTGCTTGTCGACCTGGATCAGCTCATTGAGGTCGCCACCGGCAAAAAACGTCTTCTTGGCCGAGGTGATGATCACACCGGCAAGGCTGTCCTTTTCCGCTTCCAGGCGCGTGACCGTGGCCGCCATGGCCTCGCGGTACGCGGCGTTCATGGTGTTGGCACTCTGGCCGGGCATGTCGAGGGTCAGTACCACAATCTGGTCCTGGCCTTTTTCGTAACGAATAGCGTCGCTCATGACGGGTTCCTTCGGCTCAGAGACGTTCGATGATGGTCGCGATGCCCATGCCACCGCCGACACACAGAGTGGCCAGGCCGTAGCGCTGGCGGCGTACTTCCAGCTCGTCGAGCAAGGTGCCGAGGATCGCGCAGCCCGTGGCGCCCAACGGATGGCCCAGGGCGATGGAGCCGCCGTTGACGTTGACCCGAGCGGGGTCGATGCGCATGTCCTTGATGAACTTGAGCACTACAGAGGCGAAAGCTTCGTTGACCTCGAACAGGTCAATGTCTTCTACGCGCAGCCCGGCCTTGGCCAGGGCCTTGCGTGTGGCCGGGGCCGGGCCGGTAAGCATGATGGTCGGGTCGGTACTGGTGACGGCAGTGGCGACGATACGGGCCCGAGGTTGCAGCCCCAGTTCGCGGCCTTTGGCCTCGGAGCCGATCAACATCAAGGCGGCCCCATCGACGATACCGGAGCTGTTGCCCGGCGTGTGCACATGCTGGATGCGCTCCACATGGCTGTAGACCCGCAGCGCAGTGGCATCGAAGCCCATTTGCCCGATCATTTCGAAGCTGGGCTTGAGTTTGCCCAGGCCATCTAAGGTGGAGTCGCCGCGGATGAACTCGTCATGGTCCAGCAGCACGATGCCATTCTGGTCCTGCACTGAAATCAACGATTTGCTGAAGGAGCCGTCTGCACGCGCCCTCGCCGCTTTCTGCTGGGACTGCAGGGCGAAGGTATCGACGTCCTCGCGACTGAAGCCTTCCAGGGTTGCGATCAAATCTGCACCGATGCCCTGGGGCGTGAAATGACTGTGCATATTGGTTTGCGGGTCGAGTACCCAGGCTCCCCCATCACTGCCCATCGGCACCCGCGACATGGACTCGACGCCACCGACCACCACCAGGTCTTCGAAGCCTGAGCGCACTTTCATCGCGCCCAGGTTCACCGCTTCCAGGCCCGAGGCGCAGAACCGGTTGATCTGTACGCCGGCAACGCTGATGTCCCAGTCCGCCACCAGCGCGGCAGTCTTGGCGATGTCGGCGCCCTGGTCGCCCACCGGGGTGACGCAGCCGAGGACGATATCATCCACCTGGTGCGTATCAAGATCGGCGCGTTGCGCCAGCGCCGTAAGCAAGCCGGCCACCAGGTTTACCGGCTTGACGCTGTGCAGGGCACCCTCGGCTTTGCCTTTGCCCCGGGGCGTACGTATCGCATCAAAGATCAAAGCTTGTTGGGTCATGACGTCCTCGAACCGCTGTGCGTGTGTGCCTACCTTAGGCCCGATTGACACGGTTTCAATGACGGATGCGCTCATTGCTTTTGACCCCCTCGCTCGGACGAACGGTAGGTACCTAAGGGAAACCGCTGATTAATCGTTTTAGCGGTCTAGCCCTAGGGCTGGCGCGAAGATGGCGATTAGCCTCATGCCGTTTTAAGCTCAAATACTGCTTAGTTGATATGAAATGGATCTAAGCCGCGCAGAACAGGGGCTCTAAGGTTGAATCTGTAAGAGGCTGCTGCCGGGTTTTGCTGGAGCAGCTGTAAGAA
This sequence comes from Pseudomonas sp. R19M, assembly GCF_050312585.1. Lineage (NCBI taxonomy): Bacteria > Pseudomonadati > Pseudomonadota > Gammaproteobacteria > Pseudomonadales > Pseudomonadaceae > Pseudomonas > Pseudomonas sp. R19M. The sequence continues at coordinate 34,130 of NZ_JBNPJV010000071.1, read as the reverse complement.
AAGCGACACGTCATATCGGCATAGTGAAATTTTCCGGCACGCATTTGACGCTCAGGAATAACAACAAAAGGCAGTCAGCCATGTTCAAACATTCGAAAGTACGTCAGGCGGGACTCATTCTTTTCGCCACCACACTGATTCTGATCTTGCCCAATCTCACCAAGATTATCGGGTGACGGCTCAACCCTCGCATTCAGTGCACACGCAGCATCACGACTGCAGTTTTTGGCGGCACCTGCCGGGACATTGCGTATAGCGGTCCTGTGCAGGCGCTGCCGTTTTGCGTGCGATTTTCCGCTATTGTTGGGTGTCTTTGCCCATCACATCGAGCCCATATCGTGAAAACGATCGTCGCCCTATTCATTGCATTACTGACTCTGCCCGTCTCTGCAGCGCAATTGACCATCGAACTGGACCACACCAGCAAGACTTGGCAGACCGCCGACTTGCTCAAGCGGCCGGATGTACAGACGGTGCAGATCGTCGATGACGTTTCCTACAAACGCAATATGACCTATCGCGCAGTGCCACTAGCCGCCCTCCTACCGGGACTGAAAGCGGAAAACCATCTGCAAGCCGTCGCCCTCGATGGCTTCGCCGCCGAACTCGCCGCCGCGCCGCTTCTGCAAAACCACGGCGCCCGCGCCTGGCTCGCCATTGAGGACCCCGCCCACCCTTGGCCGGCGCTGGCGCAAGATAAATCGAGTGCCGGGCCGTTTTATCTGGTGTGGACCGATCCGCAAGCCGGCTCCATCAGCCCTGAGCAGTGGCCGTTCCAGATCTCCGGGATCAAGCAATTGAAGACCGTCGCCGAACGCTTTCCCGCCTTGCTGCCCGATCCGCAGCTGGCGGCGAATGACCCCGTGAACCAAGGCTTTGCGTTGTTCCAGAAAAACTGCCTGGCCTGTCACCGGCTCAATGGCGCCGGCGACGCCCAAGTGGGGCCGGATCTGAATATTCCCTACAACCCCACCGAATATTTCAGCGGGGATTTCCTCAAGCGCTATATCCGCGATCCCCAGAGCCTGCGGCATTGGCCACAGGCGAAGATGCCGGCTTTTGCAGCCAGTGTATTGCCCGATACTGAGCTGGATTTGCTGGTGGGGTATTTGAGGCATATGGCGGGGCGTAAACAATAGCCCTGAGTGTCGGTGGGAGGGGGCTTGCTCCCGATAGCGGTGGGTCAGCTAACAATAACTGACTGGCAACCGCCTATCGGGAGCAAGCCCCCTCCCACATTGCATTATTGCTGCTGGACAGCGATCACCGGGGCCGGCGCCATGCATAACACCTTGGCATGCATCTGTTCATGCCCGCCGCCCCGACGCATGCCACGTACCGGGCAGGCATCCAGGTAATCCAGGCCCACGGCCAGTTTCAAATGCCGCTCCGGCCGCGCCAGTTGGTTGGTCACGTCAAAGCTGTACCAGGCGTCATCCAGCCAGGCTTCAGCCCAGGCGTGGCTGGCCAGGTGCGTGCTGTCTTCGGTGTACAGATACCCCGACACATATCGCGCCGCAATCCCCAGGCTGCGTGCGCAGGCCAGGAACGCGTGGGTATGGTCCTGGCATACGCCTGCCCGCCCGGCGAAAGCCTCGGCGGCACTGGTGTCGACTGCGGTTGCACCCGGCGTGTAGACCATCGACTGGTTGAGCGCGTGCATCAGGTCGATCAACGCGCTGCGGTCGCGACGTTGCCGACAGTGCTGCTCGGCAAAGCTGCGCAACGCTTCGTCGGGTTCGGTCAGGCGCGTGCTGCGCAGGAACGGGAAAGCCGACTGGCTCTCGTGTTCAGCCTCGCGTAACTCATCGATATCCACCTGGCCACGGGCACCGATGATGACCGCGTCGTGGGGTTCGTCCAGCGTCAGCACATGCAGGATATTGCCGAACGGATCGACCTGTGCCCGCACCGGGCGTGGCAGGTCGAGCTGCCAACTGATGACGTGCTGGCGCTCGCTGTCATGGGGCGTGAGGCGCAGGTACTGGATACTGGCGCGCACCGGGTCTTCATAGTGGTAGGTGGTTTCGTGGCTGAGGGAGAGTCTCATGCGGCCTCCAGGTAGGAGCTGTAGATGGCGTCGCCCAACTGGCGGACCAAAGGGATAAAGTCGGTCAGCCAGGCGTGCAGGCCTTCCTCAAGGATTTCGTCGATGGCGGTAAAGCGCAGGCGTGCGTCCATTTCGGCGGCCAGGCGCTGGGCCGGTCGCCCGTTGAGGCCGGGCAGGCTGGCGAGGATCTGGTCGATCTCCTCGCTGCAGGCGCGCAGCGAGCGTGGGACATCAGCGCGTAACAGCAACAACTCGGCCACTTGCCGGGCGCCGGGCGCGTCGCGATAGATCTCGGTGTAGGCCTCGAACGACGATAACGCGCGCAGCAAGGCGCTCCACTGGTAGTAGGCGTGGGCTGTGCCATCGCTGACGGCGGCGGCCTGGTCGCCGGCCATTTCATAACGTGCGTCCAGCAGGCGCAGGGTGTTGTCGGCACGCTCGATGAAGGTGCCCAGGCGGATAAAGCGAAAGGCGTCGTTACGCATGATGGTGCCGTAAGTGGCGCCCCGGAACAGGTGCGAACGCTCCTTGACCCACTCGCAAAACCGGCTCATGCCGTAATGGCTCAAGCCTTGCTGGGCGATGTCGCGGATATCCAGCCAGGTGGCGTTGATGTTTTCCCACATGTCGGCGGTAATTCGCCCACGCACCGCATGGGCGCTGGCCCGCGCGGCGCCGAGACAACTGTAGATGCTGGCCGGGTTGGCCGCGTCCAGCGCAAAAAAGTGCAGCAGGTGTTCGGCATGCAGTTCGCCGTGGCGTTCACGGTAATCCTCCAGGGTGCCGGTGATCAGCAACGGCATGGCCAGTTCATGCAGACCGTCACCGTGCCCGTCTTGAGGCATCAGCGACAGCGAATAGCTGACGTCGAGCATGCGTGCGAGGTTTTCCGCACGTTCCAGATAGCGCGACATCCAGTACAAATCCGAGGCAGTTCTACTCAACATGGCATCAGTCCTCGACCACCCAGGTGTCTTTGGTGCCGCCGCCCTGGGACGAGTTGACCACCAGCGAACCTTCACGCAGCGCCACACGGGTCAAGCCGCCGGGCACCACGCGGGTTTCCTTGCCGGATAACACGAAGGGACGCAGGTCGATATGGCGCGGTGCGATACCGTTTTCGACAAAGGTCGGGCACGTGGATAAACACAGCGTTGGTTGGGCGATATAGGCGTGGGGCTTGGCTTTGATGCGGGCGCTAAAGGCTTCGATTTCCGCCGCGGTAGACGCCGGGCCGACCAGCATGCCGTAGCCGCCGGAGCCTTGGGTTTCCTTCACCACCAAGTCCGGCAGGTTGGCCAGCACGTGGGATAGTTCGTCAGGCTTACGACACTGGTACGTCGGAACATTCTTCAGGATGGGTTCTTCATCCAGATAAAAACGGATCATCTCGGTGACGAAGGGGTACACCGACTTGTCATCCGCCACCCCCGTGCCGATGGCATTGGCCAGTACCACGTTGCCCGAACGATAGGCGGCGAGCAGGCCGGGCACACCCAGCATGGACTCGGGGTTGAACGCCAACGGGTCGAGGAATGCGTCGTCGAGGCGGCGGTAGATCACATCCACCGCCTTGGGGCCGTCGGTGGTGCGCATGAACACGCGGTCATCGCGCACAAACAGGTCGGCCCCCTCCACCAGTTCCACGCCCATCTCGCGGGCCAGGAACGCATGTTCGAAGAATGCGCTGTTGAAACGCCCTGGCGTCAGCACCACCACGCTCGGGTTATCCAGCGGGCTTGAGCTTTTGAGGGTATCGAGCAGCAGGTTCGGATAATGATCGATCGGAGCAATGCGCTGGGCCGCGAACAGTTCGGGGAACAGGCGCATCATCATCTTGCGATCTTCGAGCATGTAGCTGACACCGCTCGGCGTACGCAGGTTGTCTTCCAGCACGTAGTAGGTACCGTCGCCATCGCGTACGAGGTCGACGCCGGAGATGTGGGAATACAGATCGCGGTGCAGGTTCAGCCCCTGCATCGCCAGTTGGTATTGCTCGTTGGCCAATACCTGTTCAGCGGGAATGATCCCGGCCTTGATGATGCGTTGGTCGTGATACAGGTCGGCGAGGAACATGTTCAACGCCTTGACTCGCTGAATGCAGCCACGCTCGACCGTGCGCCACTCGCTGGCCGGTATGCTGCGCGGGATTGTATCGAAGGGAATCAGGCGTTCGGTGCCCTGCTCGTCCCCATACAGGGTGAACGTGATCCCGGCGCGGTGAAACAGCAAATCGGCCTCACGCCGGCGCTGGGCCAACAGCTCGGCGGGCGTTTCAGCCAACCAGCGGGCGAATTCGCGGTAATGGGGACGGACCTGCCCTGCCCCATCGTACATCTCGTCGTAATAAGTGCGGATCATGCCGTACTCCTTGTCCCCCGGACGCAAGAACCTTCGCAAGGCCCGTGCCATCGGCATAAACACTTATAAATCAGTGAGTTGGATAAGCAGTGGAATCTAACCGCACCGTCCTGGTGCGCAGAATGCCCGCCGCCTTGCGTCACGCTTCATCCCAATGCGGGCTTTGGCTATCAACAGCATAGCCAGAGTTGATTTCATTGCCCGGCTGCCTCCAGGGATAATCGCCCCATCTGCTGAACTGCCTTCAGCGCTCCGCTCTTCCCTTTAGGCAACCCTTGTCGGGTGGCTTTTTTTTGAGGCTGAGAAAGTACCGCGCAAGTTCCACACATTTTCAGACGGCACAAACAAAATCGGCCGACCCGAAGGTCAGCCGATACGCTGAGACTCTATGCAACTACATGGGTAATCCACGCACCTCCTGCTTCACGCCCCATCCCTCGATGATCCCGCCCAGCGGCTCGACCACCGCTTCAAAGTCTTGTTCGAAGTCTCCTATGCCGTCGTAGGTTGCGGACATGATTTTGCTCAGTTCCAAGTACCACGCGCCATCGTCGCGCGCGCTGACCTGGGCATTCAGCGATTCCCCACGAAATCGACCCGCAGCCCGGCGCGCCCGTTCCTCATCCGGGAAAATGGCGTAGAACTCGATGGGGTGAAAACGCGAGAAGTCAAAGCCGCCTTCTTTCATGCGGCGCAGAACATGGGTGCTGATATCTTCTTGATAGGCTGTGCTCATGAAACGTCCTCCTCAAACCGATGGATAGACTTTCCGTGCTTCCCGAAGCCTGCGCCCTACTGGCGCAGGTACTACGGCAATAACAACACCGCTGGAAAACAAGCATGTAGCTGACAAGACCAGACCTTAGCGATTCATTCGCTGATCTCGTTTGCAGAGTAGCGCGAAGCTATCACCTCTACCAGAGGGGGTTGAATGAGTTACAGGGATTGTTCAGGCAGCCGGAGAAATGTCGAGGATCTGGATGCTGTTCTGGTCTTTGAGGATCTTGACCGTAGGCTCAGGCTGGCGTCCTTCAAGGTCATTGAGGTCGAGTTCGGCGGCTACCGGCACCAGCTTGCTGCGGATCATGTGCGCCGCCTCTTCGAGGCTGGGCTTTTGCATGCAATCGAACTGCTCCACGGACTTCACGCCGTGGTCATCAACAAAGGTAATCTGCCACTTTTGCATCGGTGCTTCCTCGATAAAACCCAAGTGTGGGCTCACATCCATCTGGACCTTGAGGGCTTGGCAAATGTTCCACTCAAGGTCGCAGGCACCTGATCGGCTGTGCTTATTTTTCAGCGTGTTCTTTCAAGGCTTTCAAGGTCTTGAACGGGGCGTCCACCACGAACTTGTTGGCCAGCCACGACGGCACACTGCCGCCAGGCTCGGTGTGCACCTGGTAGGTCACTTCGGTCTGGTTGTCGCCTTTGGGAACGAGCTTCCAGAAGCCATCGACCTGGGCCACCCGAACGTAGCCTTTTTCTTCAGGCTTGTAGGTTGGCACACCTTCCAGTTTACGCGTCAGCGTGCCGTCGGCCGCCTTGGTCGTCGTGATATGCAGGTAGGAATCGCGGTCAGTCACCGGGAACGGGGCCTTGAATTGGGTGTAGGTCCAGCTTTCGTCACCTTTCTTATCGACCAGCTTCTGCGATTTGCACTCATGGATCCATGAGCAGGCGCCCGCCACGTCTTCTTGCAGAGCCTGGATCTTGGCGACTGGGGCCTTGATCACGGTCACACCGCGATAAGCCTTGTACTTGGAGCCGGCAATTTCGCTCAAGGACACTTTGATACCGTCTTCGTCCTTGGCAACCTGCCAGTCTTCCGCCTGGGCAGTGGCAGCGAACAACACTGTAAAACCGCACAACACAGCTATTCGTTTCAGTGAACCCATTGTTGTATTCCTTATTGTTGAAGTTCCAATAGTAAAGCCCATCAAGCCGCCGTCATCTGCTCCCACCAGCCAATCAGCCGGATCGCATCGGCCTGGTCGTTGCCGCAGACTTCGATATCCGCCTTGAAATCACTGCACACCGCCGGCCGCTCCGGGCGGCCGAACAGCAGGCATAGCTGTTCGACCGACAAGTGCACACAGCGTTCTCCCGCAGGTTTGCCGTTGGGCATTCCCGGCAGCGGTGAACTGATGGAGGGGGCGATGCAGCAAGCGCCACAGCCTTCACGGCATTTCATGACCAGTAGGTCCTCGACGGCTCAATAGGGATGGCCGGGCTAGAGTACGCCCTAAAACAGCCGTTTTAAAATGGTCCAACAGGGGTTTTTCGCGCAAAACAAAAGTGACTGACCAGTCTGCGACAGATGGTCGAGGGCAAGCGTCACGTGCGAGGGAAAAGTTTACTGCTTGAATTCGAAATCCAGCGCTGCGCCTTCCACTTCACGCCGCTCTTCATTGCGCAATTGCAGCTTCATCTCGTTGCTGAGCAAGCGGCCATTGATCTGGAACGCGCTGTTATCGGTTGGCTTCTCGCCAAACATCGGTGGCAACAATGGCACGCTCTTGGGCTTGGGCATGGTGCCGATCGGCTGCAGGTGCCGCACCATGTCCGCAGGCAAAGACAGGTCCAACTGTGCCGGTGGCAACTTGGTCTGGGCCACTTCGTGGGCCGACTTGGATTTGCTGGCGATCGGTGCACGCTTCTTCACGGGCGCGGCTTTCTTCTTGGCAGGGGGCGTTTTTTTCGCTGGGGTCTTCTGCTGTGCCTGGGCGGCGGGCCTGGTTTCAGTCACGGGCGACGCGGCCAGCACGGCGCCGACGTTACACAGGATCAACAAGCCAATCATCCAGACAGCGCGAAAAATAGAGGTCATATCGCCAACAGCATTAACGGCAGAAAGCCATATGCTCGCTTGTTGTGCATGGCATGACAAGCGCGGTGATCAGCCATGCAGGCGAACTGTCCCCTTTCTACGCCTCAAAAGCCTGCCGCCGTTTCCTGGCACAACTGGCTGGCAAGCATGCCCAGAGTCATCAATGCCCGCTCCGCCTCGCGGTTCCACGGCGTCCCACAGTTGAGGCGAATACAGTGGTTGAACTGTTCCGTATTACTGAAAATCACCCCAGGGGCAATGCTGATGCCCTGTTGCAAGGCACGCACGTGCAGTTCCTGGGTATTGACCCGCCCCGGTAAACTGACCCACAGGATAAAGCCACCGGTTGGGCGGGTCATTTGCGTGCCTTCAGGGAAATACTGCTGCACGGCCAGTTGGAACGCGCTGAGATTCTTACGGTATTCCTGGCGGATGTAGCGCAGATGCCGGTCGTAGCCACCGTTCTCCAGGTAAGCGGCAACGCCCATCTGGGTGACGCTGCAGGCGGAATGGGTGCTGAACATCTGCAAGCGCTGGATTTCCTGCTGGTACTTGCCGGCGATCATCCAGCCGATTCGCACACCGGGCGACAAGGTCTTGGAAAAGCTTGAGCAGTAGATCACTCGATCCAGGCGGTCATAGGCTTTGAGGGCCTTGGTGCGACCGACCTCGAACATCAGTTCGCCGTAGATATCGTCTTCGACAATCTGGATATCGAAATCCGAGGCCAGGCGCAGTAACTGCTTCTGCCGCTCTTCCGGCATGGTCGCGCCCAACGGGTTGCTCAGGCGGGTGGTCAATACCAGGGCCTTGATCGACCATTGGTTCGCCGCCAATTGCAGGGCTTCCAGGCTCATGCCGGTGGCAGGGTCGCTGGGGATCTCGATGACCTTGAGGCCCAGCAGATCGGCCAGTTGCAGCAACCCATAATAAGTGGGCGATTCAGCCGCGATCAGGTCGCCGGGCCGCGTGAGCACACGCAATGACATCTGCAATGCATCCACACAGCCGTGGGTGATCACCACTTCGGAGGGGTCCACCACGACGCCGGCGTCGCGCATGCGAATCGCCACCTGGCGGCGCAGCGGTTCGAAACCGGGGCTGAACATGTAGCTGAACGCCCGCGGGCTCTGGAAGCGCGTGACCTTGGCCAACTGCTGGTGCAGTGCGCGTACCGGCAGGTAGTCGACGCTCGGCACCGCAGCGCCCAACGGGAATACACCTTCGCGTCGCGACTCGACCAATACCTGCTGGATGATGCTGCTGCGGGTGACCAACCCTGGACGCTCGACCCGCGCGATGTCCGGCGTGGGCGCCGTCAGCGCAGGTGTCTGGTGCACGTAGTAGCCCGACTGCGGCCGCGCGCGGATCAGCCCCTGGTCTTCCAGGTTGGCGTAAGCCTGCAACACGGTGGCATGGCTGACGTTGAGCTGGGAGCTCATCTTGCGCACCGACGGCACGCGCTCTCCCGGTTGATAAACACCGCGCCGGATGTCCTCAGCCAGTTGCTGGGCAATACGTTGGTAAAGCAACAGATTGGTCATGACGCAGCACTCGATTTCACGGGTATTTTATTTTTGTGTGAAACATACCGGCACAGTTTAGAAGTGTACGGGGACAGTTGCCACAATAGTCGAGCGCAGGCGGGAGTGACAGCAAAAACTGTAGGGGGGTGTCGCGTGTAGGAGCGAGCAAGCTCGCTCCTACAGTTTCATTGGAGGCGAGTTCTCAGCGAGCGGCGCCCAGTTGGCCCTTTTCGTCCGAAAATACAATTTCCACCCGGCGGTTCAGCGCGCGGCCACGCTCGGAGGCATTTGCTTCCACCGGGTACTGGTCGCCGTAACCTTCGACCTCGATACGGTTGTCATCGATACCCAGGTCAATCAACAGGTCTGCCACCGATTGGGCACGGTCGCGGGACAGTTTCAGGTTGTCCTGCTCGCCTCCGGTGTTGTCGGTGTAGCCCTCGACGCGCACCCGACGCTTGGGGTTCAGTTGCAGGAACTGCACAATTTTCAGCACTGTACGGCTGGCCGAGTTCTGCAGTTCAGCTTCGCCGGTATCAAACAGCACATCCCCCAGGGTCATCACCAGGCCCCGATCGGTCTGGGTGGTGAGGCTGGCGATCTGTGCTTCAACCCACTTGCCCTGCTGCTGCACGCTGGCCAGCTTATTTTCCCGCAGGGCCAATTGCAGGCGCTGGCGTTCCAGTTCGAGCTTGGTGCCGCGCTCGGCGTTGAGACCCTGCTCGGCATGCTCACGGGCGATCGCGCTGTAGCGTTGGCTCAGGTAAGCGTAGTGCACCACGTCGGCACCGCTGCCCCAATAACTGGACAGGCGGTCGGCGCGAGCCAGGGACTCACCAGCACGAATCACGTCTTTAGGCGCGAAACGCAGCACATTGGCGTCTTCCTTGACCTTCTGGAAGTCACTGCCGGCCTGCTGCAACGCCTGCTCGCTGTTAGGCTGGCTGGCACACCCCCCCAAGGCGGCACTGCCCAGCAACAGAGCACAACTCAAACCACGGATGATCGGGCTCATTGGGCTTCTCCCAACTGCAATTGCTTGCGCAGGCGAGTGATGCGGGTGTTGAGCACGTTCAGTTGCTCCTGGCTTTTGCGAGTCAGAATCCGCGCTTCGGCGAGGCGCGCGTCCAGCTCGGCCTGTTCGGCCTGCATGCGCGCATCCTTATAGGATTGGCCAGCCATATCAGCCTTGGCCTTGGCGAATTTGTCTTCAGCCAGTTTCAGGTCAGGTGATTCATCGGTATTGGCACCCACGGCGCTGGCTTGTTCCAAGGCTTGCTGGGTGAGGCGAATCTGTTCATTCGGCGCAGGATCAGCGGCACATCCCGCCAAAGCGACAACGGCGAGGGCCGCGAAAAAAGGTCGAAGAGTCACGGTAAATCCTTACTTTGCTGAGGTGCCGACGGGTTGCTGCAGTTGCGCTTTCCAGCGCTCAAGATTGCGCTGCAGCGCGGTGTGCGCGACGTCGGACGTGGGCAATTCTGTCATCTTTTTGGCCAGCTGTCCGCGCAGCCACGGATCATTGCAGGCCGAGTTGTGGGAAACCGCCAAATACAATCCGGGCTGGTCGACCGGGGTTTCGCGCGCCACCAGATCGTTGCTCATGCCCAGACTCTGGGCCATGGCCATCCCGGAATAGCGCCCGGCAATGACGTAGTCCACTTCCCCGAGCAGCAACTTCTGGAAGGCCGGCGTCAGGCTGGGCAAGCGTTGCAGGTTCAACTGCTGGCCCGCGAACGTTTCCAGGCCTGCACTCAGGCGGGCACGTTCCGACACCGCGCCTTTATGGCCGTGCAGGTCGGCGGCCGTGGTGTAGACCAGGGGCGAGTCCTTGCGGGTCCAGACCAGGTAATCGATCTGCACCAACGCCGGGTGGATATAATCAAGAGTTTCCAACTCACCCAGGTTCAGCGGCGCATCGGCAAGCAGGTCCATGCGCCCGCTGCGCACCTCATCCAGGGCCAGGGAGCGTTTGCCGCCGTAGAGCAGGTCGATTTTCAGGCCAAGGTCCTTGCCAACTTGTTGCAGCACGTCGGCGGTGGCGCCGATCAGATGCGTCGGGTCCTGGGGATCGCGCCACAACAAGGGCGGTGCGTCCGGGCTGCCGGTAATCACCAGGCGCTCACACTTGCCGGCGGCCAGCGCCAGGCTTGGCAGCAGCGTGAGGCCCAGCAGTACCACCCAGGGGCGCAGTTGCATGGCGAAGCTCTCCGAATAGTCAAAAAAAAGCCCGGTCACAAGGACCGGGCTCTTTATAAGTGAAGCCGCTGGATTAGACCAGCTTCTCCAGCTCAGGCACTGCTTCGAACAAGTCCGCCACCAGGCCGTAATCAGCCACCTGGAAGATCGGGGCTTCTTCGTCCTTGTTGATCGCAACGATCACTTTGGAGTCTTTCATACCCGCCAAGTGCTGGATCGCACCGGAGATACCGACGGCGATGTACAGCTGCGGCGCAACGATCTTGCCGGTCTGGCCGACCTGCATGTCGTTGGGTACGAAACCTGCGTCGACAGCAGCGCGGGAAGCGCCGACCGCCGCGCCCAGCTTGTCGGCCAGGGCGTACAGGTGCTTGAAGTTGTCACCGTTCTGCATGCCACGGCCGCCCGAAACGACGATCTTGGCAGCGGTCAGCTCAGGACGGTCCGACTTGGCCAGCTCTTCGCCAACAAAGCCGGAAGTGCCGGCGTCGTGGGCAGCGGCAACGGCTTCAATCGCAGCCGAGCCCCCTTCTGCGGCAACCGGGTCGAAACCGGTGGCACGCACGGTGATGACCTTGACCGAGGCGTTGGACTGTACGGTCGCGATAGCGTTACCGGCGTAGATCGGGCGCTTGAACGTGTCAGCGCTTTCTACCGAGATGATCTCGGAGATCTGGTCAACGTCCAGCTGCGCGGCAACGCGTGGCAGGATGTTTTTGCCGTTGGAGGTCGCGGCAGCCAGGATGTGGCTGTAGCCCTTGCCCAGTTCTGCAACCAGCGGAGCAACGTTTTCCGGCAGCTGATGCGCGTAGGCGGCATTGTCAGCGTTCAGGACTTTGCTCACGCCCGCGATTTTCGCGGCGGCTTCAGCTACGGCACCAGCGCCCTGGCCTGCAACCAGTACGTGGATATCACCACCGATTTTCGCAGCGGCAGCCACGGTGTTCAGAGTGGCCGGGGCCAGCACTTTGTTGTCGTGTTCAGCGATTACCAAGATAGTCATGATTAGATTACCTTCGCTTCGTTTTTCAGTTTCTCGACCAGTTCAGCCACCGACTTGACCTTGATGCCCGCGCTGCGTGCAGCCGGTGCTTCGACTTTGACAGTCTTGTTGGTGGAGGCGGTGGAAACGCCCAAAGCATCCGGAGTCAGCGTTTCAAGCGGCTTCTTCTTGGCTTTCATGATGTTTGGCAGCGACGCGTAGCGCGGCTCGTTCAAACGCAGGTCGGTAGTGACGATGGCCGGCAGTTTCAGGGAAACCGTCTGTGCGCCGCCGTCGATTTCACGGGTGACCGCTACGCTGTCGCCGCTCACTTCGACTTTGGAGGCGAAGGTGCCCTGGCCGTAACCGGTCAGTGCAGCCAGCATCTGGCCAGTCTGGTTGTTGTCGCTGTCGATGGCCTGTTTGCCAAGGATCACCAATTGAGGCTGTTCCTTGTCGACAACGGCCTTGAGCAACTTGGCAACGGCCAGGGAAGTCAGCTCTTCAGCGGACTCGACCAGGATGGCGCGGTCGGCGCCCAGTGCCAGGGCGGTACGCAACTGCTCTTGAGCAGTGGTCGGGCCGATGGAAACCACCACGATTTCAGTCGCCACGCCTTTCTCTTTCAGGCGCACGGCTTCTTCCACGGCGATTTCGCAGAAAGGGTTCATCGACATTTTGACGTTAGCGAGGTCGACGCCGGAATTGTCCGCCTTGACGCGAACTTTCACGTTGTAATCGACAACGCGTTTGACAGCTACAAGAACCTTCATGGATTCCTCGTTACTCTCCGGTGAAAAGAAAGTCGCCTAGGCGAACCTGGCGGTTGATGCTCATCGGCACACAAGGGCACCTCCAAAGACGGCAGAGATGGCACGACAATGGGATAGCGATGACCGTTCGTCAGTGGTGACCGGGAGGTCATTCTTTATCGCAGCGTGTAAACTGCGCGCCATCGCTGAGGCACGCTTCACCTTTCCTGCCTTTGGACGTGCTCTTGAAACCTGCAGTCTGCCTACGGTAAGCGCAAAACCGACCGTATATTGACCGGAACGCCTATTCTGGTCAATACGCCAAAATAGCCTGTCATAAGCCGCGTTGCTTTGATTTACCTAGCTTCCAAGCAATTCAAACAAACGTTTGTATTGGACGCTGACAGTGGTCTATATATAATGCGCCACCTAGAGAGCAAGGTGGGTCAGGCCTAGGCGCCAGACGTCACCGAAACCTCCACCCATTAGAAAAAAAGCCTGTTGAGCCTTGAGTAGGAGATAGCCTGTGGAACGCGAATACATGGAATTCGACGTGGTCATCGTCGGCGCCGGCCCGGCGGGCCTGTCTGCCGCCTGCCGACTGAAGCAGAAGGCCACCGAAGCCGGTAAAGAAATCAGCGTCTGCGTGGTCGAGAAAGGCTCCGAAGTCGGCGCCCACATCCTCTCCGGTGCCGTGTTCGAACCACGTGCCCTGAACGAACTGTTCCCGGACTGGAAGGAACTCGGTGCCCCGCTCAACACCCCCGTGGTGCGCGATGACATCTATGTACTGCGCAGCCCCGAAACCTCCACCAAGGTGCCCGACTTCTTTGTGCCCAAGACCATGCACAACGAAGGCAACTACATCATCTCCCTGGGCAACCTGTGCCGCTGGCTGGCCCAGCAGGCCGAGAACCTGGGCGTTGAAGTCTACCCAGGCTTCGCCGCCCAGGAAGCGCTGTTCGACGAAAATGGCGTGGTCCGCGGGATCATCACCGGCGACCTCGGCGTCGACCGCGAAGGCCATCCGAAAGAAGGCGTGTACACCCCAGGCATGGAACTGCGCGGCAAGTACACGCTGTTCGCCGAGGGTTGCCGTGGCCACATCGGCAAACAACTGATCAAGCGCTTCAACCTGGACAGTGATGCCGACGCGCAGCACTACGGCATCGGCCTGAAGGAAATCTGGGAAATCGACCCAGCCAAGCATCAACCTGGCCTGGTGGTGCACACCGCCGGTTGGCCGCTGGACATCATGAGCGCCGAAAACACTGGCGGCTCGTTCCTCTATCACCTGGAGAACAACCAGGTGGTTGTCGGCCTGATTGTCGACCTGTCCTACAGCAACACCTTCCTGTCGCCCTTCGATGAATTCCAGCGCCTCAAGCACCACCCGGTGCTGGCCCAGTACCTCGAAGGCGGCAAGCGCATCAGCTACGGCGCCCGTGCCATCTGCAAAGGCGGCCTGAACTCGCTGCCGAAGATGGTCTTCAAAGGTGGCGCGCTGATCGGTTGCGACCTCGGCACCCTGAACTTCGCCAAGATCAAAGGCAGCCACACCGCGATGAAGTCCGGCATGCTCGCCGCCGACGCCGTGGCCGACCGTCTGTTCGCCGAATCCGAAGGCGGCGATGAACTGACCGCTTACGTCGACAGCTTCAAGTCCAGCTGGCTCTACGAAGAATTGTTCGCCAGCCGCAATTTCGGCCCGGCGATGCACAAGTTCGGCCCGATCCTCGGTGCCGGCTTCAACTGGTTCGACCAGAACATCCTGGGCGGCAAAATGCCGTTCACCCTGCACGACACCAAGCCGGACTACGCCTGCCTCAAGCTCGCCAAGGACAGCAAGAAAATCGACTACCCGAAACCCGACGGCAAGCTGAGCTTCGACAAGCTGAGCTCGGTGTTCATCTCCGGTACCAACCACGAAGAAGAGCAACCGTGCCACTTGAAGCTCAAAGACCCGAGCATCCCGATCGGCACCAACCTGCCGCTCTACGATGAACCGGCGCAGCGCTACTGCCCGGCCGGCGTGTATGAAGTGATCACCCAGGAAGACGGCGAGAAGCGCTTCCAGATCAACGCCCAGAACTGCGTGCACTGCAAGACCTGTGACATCAAGGACCCTTCGCAGAACATCACATGGGTAACGCCGGAAGGCGCGGGTGGGCCGACTTACCCGAATATGTAAGCCAGCCGCATAAAAAAGCCAACGCCCTTCGGCGTTGGCTTTTTTTATCAGCGCAACAAAGTATCAGCGCAACAGATACACCGGAAAACATTCACACAAATGCATCACCCGGCGCCGAGTCTTATCCAGCAGCGCCGCGTTATTGGGCTGCTCCAGCAAGTCAGCGATAAGGTTCGCCACTTCGGCGCACTCCGCTTCGCCAAAACCACGAGTGGTCAGCGCCGGCGTGCCGATGCGAATGCCGCTGGTGACCGCCGGTTTCTGCGGGTCATCAGGGATCGCATTCTTGTTCAGTGTGATGTGGGCGCTCTCCAGCAACGCCTCGGCATCTTTGCCGGTGATGTTCATCGAGCGCAGATCGAGCAGGAACATATGGCAATCGGTGCCACCGGACACCACGCGCAAACCACGGCGCGTGAGAATGCCGGCCATGGTGCGGGCGTTGTCGATCACCCGTTGCTGGTAGTGCCTGAACCCATCGCTTAACGCCTCATTGAACGCCACGGCTTTGGCGGCGATGACATGCATCAGCGGCCCGCCCTGATAAACGGGAAAAATGGTCTTGTCGAGCAGCGCCGCGTATTGCGCCTTGGCCAGGATCAAGCCGCCGCGCGGACCACGCAAGGTCTTGTGGGTGGTGGAGGTGATGAAATCGGCGATACCGACGGGCGATGGGTACACCCCTGCCGCGATCAACCCGGCGTAGTGCGCCATATCCACCATCAAGTAGGCGCCGACTTCGTCGCAGATCTTGCGAAAACGCTGGAAATCGATGGTTCGCGAATAGGCAGAAGCCCCGGCGATGATCAACTTCGGTTTGTGTTCTCGGGCCAGCGCTTCCATCTCGGCGTAGTCGAGAGTCTCGGTTTCACGCTCCAGGCCGTAGGAAAACGCCCGGTAGAACTTGCCCGAAAAATTCACCGAGGCGCCGTGCGTCAAGTGACCGCCATGGGCCAGGGACATCCCCAGGATAGCGTCGCCCGGTTCAAGCACCGCCAGAAACACGGCCTGGTTCGCCTGGGACCCGGAGTGCGGCTGGACGTTGACGTACTCGCAATTGAACAGTTTGCGGGCGCGCTCTATGGCCAGGTTTTCGATCTCGTCGACAACGCCGCACCCGCCGTAATAGCGCCTGCCCGGATAGCCCTCGGCATACTTGTTGGTGAGCACCGAGCCCTGGGCCTGGAGCACTTCGTCGCTGACGTAGTTTTCTGACGCAATCAGTTCCAGGTGAGTTTCCTGACGGTTGCGCTCACGCTCGATCAAGCGGGCTACGGCGGGGTCAAAATTTTGCAGGCTCATGCTGTGATTCCTCAGGTGAACTCGTCGGCCAGTGCCGCAGGCACGGAATGCGACTGCACCCGTGACAGGTTTCTGGCCGAGTCGGATAGAAAAATGGAAGTGTCTTTCAAGCCGCTGCCGGTGATCAGGATCACGGCAGTTTGCGCAGTGCCGGGATTCTCCTCGGCATATTTGAGCAACCCGGCGAACGCGCTGGCGGCGCCCGCTTCGGGAAACACCCCGGTACTGGCGGCTAGCCGGGAAGCGGCGGCAACAATGCTCGGGTCACTGACGCAAATGAACTCACCCTCGCTGGCGGTTACCGCACGCAGGGCTTTGAGACGGTCGCGCGGCAGGGCTACGTTGATGCTGCTGGCCAGGCTGGTGGGGGGAATGCGTTCTACCTGCTGCATGGGCTGGCCACTGCGCCAGGCGCGGTACATGAAATTACTGTGCTCGGCCTGCACGCCGATCAGGCGTGGAATACGCTCAATCCAGCCCAACTGCAGCAAGTCGAAAAAACCCTTGTAGACCGAGCCGAGAATGCAGCCATTACCCACCGGCACGAACACCAGGTCCGGGACTTGCCAGTTGAGCTGTTCGCACAGCTCGAACGCTACGGTTTTCTTGCCTTCGCTCATGTACGAATTGATTCCGGTGGTGCGGTTGTACCAGCCGTGGGTTTCGCAGGCGTCAAGGCATTGTTCGAAGGCTTCGTCGTATTGGCCGTCCACCAGCACAATCTCGGCGCCGTAGCCTTGCATCTGCGCGAGCTTTTCCCGGGGTGCAGTCTTGGGCAGGTAAATCACATTGCGCAGGCCCAGGCTGGCGCTCATTCCGGCCAGGGCCGAAGCGGCGTTGCCGGTGCTTGCCACCGCGATGGTGCGTGCGCCGGATTGCATGGCGTGGGCCACAGCCAGGGCACTGGCGCGATCCTTCAGCGACCCGGTGGGCTGGCGGGATTCATCCTTGATAAAGACTTTGATCCGCGACCCCTTGCCGAGAAGTTCCGGCCGCGAATACAGCGGCGTGTTCCCCACCAGTAACGGCGGAATGAATTGCGTCGAACTCAACGGCATCAACCGGTCATAGCGCCACATGCCACGGGCATGATCGTGGGCCAGACGGCCCCTGGACCATTCGCGTTTGAGCGTCGGGTAGTCGTAAAGCGCATCGAGCGCCCCTTCAGTCTTGCAATGAGGGCAGTAATAGCTGACCTCATGCGGCTGGTAGCTGCGATCACACACCAGGCACTGCAACACATACTCTCTACACGAATGATTCATAGCCCCCTCCTGAAAGTATGACGTGCGGGTGGTTCCCGCCGAAGCCGGCCCCTTTGGGCCGGCGGGCACTTCACGGACGCAAGGTGTTTCAGACCACCATGATCGCGTCGATGGCAACCAGGGTGTTGCGTGCCAGGGCACTGGCGCCGGCGGTCGTACGGGCTGGGTAGGGTTTGGTGAAGTACTCCTCCATCACCCGGTTGAGCGTCGGAAATTCGCTCAGGTCAGTGATGAACGCCGTGACCTTGACCACATTCGCCAAGGTGCCACCCGCCGCTTCGGCCATTTGCTGCAAGTTATCCAGGGTCTGGCGCAACTGGCCTTCGAAGTCCTTGGCCAGCACCTCATTGTTCAACGCCGAGACCGGGGTCTGCGCCGAGAGGTAAATGGTTTGCCCTTGACTGACCTTGATACCCTGGGAATACGTCCCCAGTGGCAGCGGCGCCTTGTCAGTGAAAATCACGTTGTCTTCGCCCAGGAAAGGCTTGGCGACAGGCTGGAGCTGAGCATTTGTCTGCATGGTGACGTTCCTTGTTAAGCGGGTTGGGGTTAGTGCAAATCGGCAACCTGTGTGACGGCCAGGCCTGAAAAATCCTCGTCACGGCAGCGAGACGGGGAAAAATGCTGGTAGTTGAGTTTCAGCGCCGCGAGGTCCGCCGGCATGGCGATGCCCAGCGCTGCGTGGCTGCACAACCGGGCAATGGCCGGCGCAGCCTGAATGCCGTAGCCACCCAGGGCGGCCAGCCAGATAAAGCTTTCTTGCTGCGGGTCTTGGCCGAGTACCGGGGAACGGTCAGCGACAAAAGTGCGCAGGCCCGCCCACTTGTTGATGATCGAGCGTGGACGCAAACGCGTCGTGCTTTGCAGGCGGTCCATCGTGATGGCCAGATCCAGTTCTTCCGGCAACGCATCGCAAGGCAGCGAGGGGCTTTCATCACAAGGCGAAACGATCAGACGCCCGGCTTCGGGCTTGATGAAAATATCTTCGTCAATGGTGCCCAGGTAAGGCGTGTGGTGCACGTCACAGTGCGGGTCAACGGCCAGCACCGTGCGACGCAGCGGCCGCACACCGACCTTTTCCATACCGCAGCGCTCGGCGAGCTCATCCGCCCAGGCGCCGGCGGCGTTGACCACGACGGCCGCTTCCAACCGTTGGCCGTCAGCGGTATGCAGGGCCCAATGACCGTTACGATGTTCGCCGCGCACCATCTCGGCCTCACGCTTGATCACACCGCCGCGAGCCCGAAAGCCACCGAGGTAGGCGCCGTGAATGCCATGCACATCCAGATCGAAAGCGCTGGGTTCGTAGATACCCGCGCTCCAGACGCCTTCGGCCAGGTACGGCGCCAGCTCCAGCACCTGCTTATCGTCAAGGAGCCTGGCGCTCGGAACCTGCTCGAGCACGTCACGCAAACGCGCCGTCAGTGCCTCCACTCGCGTGGCCTGCGCCACGATCAACGCGCCGCGTGGCGACCATAACGGGTGTTCGGCCAGGCCTTCGGGCGGGCTCTCGAAAAAACGCCGGGAAGCACAGGTCAGCGAGCGGATCTGCTGGTTGCCATAGCTTTCCATGGAAATGGCCGCCGAGCGGCCGGTGGTGTGATAGGCCAACTGCTGTTCGCGCTCGAGCAGGCAGACACTGCCATGGGCCGCCAGCTCATACGCCGCAGACACACCGGCGATGCCACCGCCCACCACAATAAAGTCATAACAGGCGCTCATGGTCGGCTGCCCTCGGCCAATGCGGCAGCTTTGCTTTCCCGGGTGTACGTCAACACGAAGTGCGCCACCAAGCCAAAAATCAGGCCCCAGAACGCTGCGGCCAGACCGAGGAAACTCATGCCCGACGCCGTCACCAGGAAGGTAATCAATGCCGCCTCCCGTTGTTTCTCGTCCGCCATGGCACCGGTGAGCCCGGCACTGATTGCACCGAACAGCGCGAGGCCGGCCAGCGACGCAATCAACTCTTTGGGCAGTGCGGAAAACACGGAGGCCAGGGTCGCACCAAAGGTCCCCATCAGGATGTAGAACACCCCGCATGCGATCCCCGCGATGTAGCGTTTATCGCGGTTTTCATGGGCTTCGCGGCCGGTGCAGATGGCGGCGGTAATCGCAGCGAGGTTGAAGCCGTGGGAGCCGAACGGTGCCATCAGGACCGAACCGATGGCCGTGACCGAGATGATCGAACGCGCCGGGGTGTTGTAGCCCGAAGTGCGCAACACGGCCATGCCCGGCACGTATTGGCCGGTCAGTGTCACCAGCGCCAGCGGCAGGCCGATGTTGATGATCGCGTGCCAGTTCCACTCCGGCGCAATAAACACCGGATGTGCCACGGCGATGGTGATTGCACCGCTGTTGAGCTCGCCAAACGAGGCGGCTACGGCACACCCGATAATCAACACCGACAGAATGGCGTAGCGCGGCGAAAAGCGTTTGAACATCAAGTAGGCCGCGATCATCGACAGCACCAGCGCCGGCTGCAGCCTGATCGAGGTAAACAGTTCAGCGCCAAAGCGAAACAGAATGCCCGCCAGCATGGCGGCAGCGATCGCTTTGGGCAGGCGACTCATCAGCTTGTCGAACGCGCCGGACAAACCGACGAGCGCAATGATCACCGACGCCACCACGTACGCACCGATAGCCTGCGGCAGGGTCACAGTGGGCAGCATCGACACCAGCAGCGCCGCCCCCGGTGTTGACCATGCAGTAATGACCGGTACCCGCAGGCGCCAGCTCAGGAACAGACCGGTGATGCCGCTACCGATGGAAATCGCCCAGATCCATGAAGACACCACGTCATTGGGCAGGTGCGCTTCCTTGGCCGCCTGAAACACGATGATCAAGGGGCCGGCATACGAAATGATCACGGCGATAAAGCCCGCGATGACGGCTGACAGGGATAGATCCTTTCTGAGTGTGTCCATGATGTCTCGACTTGGCGCGGCGGAGTCGCGCAGTGACCAGTGGATTGATTGAGTCGATTGATTCGATTCGAGACGAGTGTATTTGAATGAATTGAATTGATTCAATAGGCAGCGAGGTTGTTACGAGATGTTTTTTTGCCAGCGGTCTTGATTTTCGCCCTATAAACCAATTAATAAATTGATTTAATTAGTTATTTTTCTTTTAAAAAATATCATCATCGCTTAATTCTCTTCGACTCAATCACTACATCAATCGACTCAATTGTCAGATTAGCTCGATTTATCAGTTGTCTAACCTCCATGTGATATGCTCGGATATTCATCATTTCTACGATGGGCAGTGATCATTCATGTGGGTTCCCCAGCTAAGCGAGTTCAACCAGCCGATGTATTTGTCGATTGCCGATGCGTTGGCGCGCGATATCAATAACGGCGTGTTGAGCGAGGGTGACCGTCTTCCGACCTTGCGGGAGCTGGCCACGACGCTGAATGTCACACCAGGCACCATCAGCCGGGCCTATAGCGAAGCTCATCGGCGTAAGCTGGTGCAGGGGGAAGTGGGGCGCGGCACGTATGTGCTCAATCAAAAACAGCTGGAGCTGCCCGCCAGTAACAGCGCTGCAACACTGAACCTGGGTCAGTCCGAACTGCTCGATCTTTCGATCATCAAGCCCTCCAGCGAAACCCTGGAATACTGGCTGCGCGATGCACTCGTGGGTTTGGCCAAGAGCACCGATTTCGCCCGAGCCCTGGATTACGCGCCAGACGGTGGGCACCCGGCACACCGTGAGGCGGGGGCGCAGTGGCTGCGGCATTCGTTGCCCGACGCACAATGGCAGCAGGTGATCATCACCGCCGGCGCCCAGCACGGCTTGATGGTCGCAATGAGTGCCCTGACCAACGCCGGCGACTTGGTGCTGTGCGAAGAACTCTGCTATCCCGGCATCATTTCCCTGGCCCACGGCCTTGAACGCCGCCTGCGTGGCGTGCCGATGGACGATGAAGGGATCATTCCCGAGGCGTTGCGCGAGCTGTGCCAGCGCGAAAAACCCGCCATGCTGGTGTGCGTGGCGACCTGTCAGAACCCGACGGCGGCGATCATGTCGCAACGACGCCGGGCGCAAATCGCGGCGCTGGCGGAGGAGTTCGACTTCATCATTCTCGACGATGATATCTATGGTTTCCTGGCCACCGACCCGTCAATCAAACCCCTGTCGGCGTTTGCCCCGGATCGCTCGGTGTACCTCACCAGTCTGTCGAAGTCGGTGATGCCCGCGCTGCGCATCGGCTATCTCTATAGCCCGCCAAAACTACTTTCACGCCTCACGTCGATGGTGCGCAGCAGCGTATGGATGCCATCGCCGCTGACCGCGCAACTGGCCAGCAATGTCATCACCGAAGGCCTGGACAAAAAACTGATGCGCATCCAGCGCAACGAAGCCGCGGGCAGGCAGGCGATTGCCCAAGAGATCTTCGCCAACTTCGAACTCAAGACCCAACCGTACTCCTACCATGTCTGGCTGACACTGCCGCAGCCTTGGACCAGCGACGAATTCACCATGCTGGCGCGCGCCAATGGCGTGCTGGTACTCAGTGGTACGCAGTTCCAGGCCGAACGTTCCGGGGTCACGCGCAGCGTGCGACTGGTGCTGATGTCGCCCACCAGCCAGGACGAACTGCGCTTTGCCCTGACCAAATTGGCCAGCCTGATCGAGTCCGACCCGCGACGTTATTACTAGGCCGCTCGCTCTTCGCCCGGGTTGCGCAAAAAGTAGCGTTTGTATTCGCGGCTGAACTGCGACGTGCTCTGGTACCCCACACTGTGCGCCGCCTGCGCCACGCCCATGCCTTCCACCAACAGTAACTGCTGGGCCTTGAGCAAACGCAGACGTTTCAGATACTGCACCGGCGACAACAAGGTGCAGCGCTTGAAGTGCTCATGAAACGTCGACGCACTCATGTGCGCATAGCCTGCCAGGGTCTCGATATTCAGCGGCTCGGCGTAATGGGCATGCAGGTGATTGAGCGAGGTGGCAATCCGTGAAAACTGCCCCTGCTGTTCCACCAGTGCGCGCAGCACATCGGCCTGCGGCCCGCGCAACGCAGTGAACAATAACTCGCGCACCCGCGCCGGCCCCAGGATCCGGCTTTCCAGCGGATCGTGCAGGCACTCCAGCAGCCGCTCGACACACCCGCGCATGGCATCATCCAACACCACCGAACTCATCGACTCCAGCGTCTGCGCCGTCGGCGGCGGCCCGGCCTGAATGCCCATGGCCATGACCAACTCGCCCAGCACGACGCGGTCAATGCCCACCGTCACACCCAGCAGCGGCGCATCCGCAGCCATGGCGAACGTCTCGCACTCAAACGGCACCGGCATCGCCTGGATCAAGTAGTGCCCGGCGCCGTACTCCAAGGTGCGCGGCCCAAGGTAGGCGACCTTGCTGCCTTGGGCGACGAACATCAGGCTCGGTTCATAGATCTGCGGCCCGCGCGCCACATCGCAACTGGCGCGCAGAAGCTGCACGCCAGGCAAATGAGTGGGCGAAAAACCGTCGCGGGGCGCCAGCCCCTCAATCAAGGCAACCAACGTCGCGTTGGCATCGAGATGGCGAGTCAACAACATAAAAGCAGCTCTCGGAAAAATCACGTCTTGGTGCAGGCTAGCTAGCTTCAAGCCGCAAGCTGCAAGAAGTACGCAGTTTATAGCTTGCCGCTGGCAGCTTGCCGCTTTTAGCTGCTCCTCCGGAGCTTTAGGCATGAGACTCGGAGCATTTGCCATGTTCGCTCCCAGGGTCGGCGCGCAGAATGCGCCACCTCCCTGTTCATTCCTTTTGCGAGGTTCACCATGTACACCGCCATCGGTTATGCCGCTCAGTCGGCCACCACTCCCCTCGCCCCCATGTCGTTCCAGCGCCGCAGCCCGCGCGCCGATGACGTGGCCATCGAGATTCTCTACTGCGGCGTCTGCCACTCCGACATCCACCAGGCCCGCAACGAATGGGGCATCGCCGTGTACCCGCTGATGCCGGGCCACGAGATCGTCGGCAAGGTCACCGCCATCGGCGCCAACGTCACCGCGCATAAAGTCGGCGACCTGGTCGGCGTGGGCTGCATGGTCGACTCGTGCCGCCACTGCGAGGCGTGCAAATCCGACCTGGAGCAATACTGCCTGGAAGGTCCGACCATGACCTATGCCACCCCGGACCGCGTAGACGGCAGCAACACCATGGGCGGCTACTCGGACAGCATCGTGGTCAGCGAGCACTTTGTGGTGAAGATCCCGGCCACGCTCGACCTGGCCAGCGCCGCGCCGATCCTCTGCGCCGGCATCACCACCTACTCGCCGCTCAAGCATTACGGCGTGAAGGCCGGCGATAAGGTCGGCGTGCTCGGCATGGGTGGCCTGGGCCATATGGGCATCAAGTTCGCCAAGGCCATGGGCGCTGAAGTGACCCTGTTCACCCGTTCGGCGAGCAAGGCCGAAGAAGGCCGTCGCCAGGGCGCCGATCACGTGATCGTGTCCACCGATGCCGAGCAGATGAAAGCCGCCGCCGGCAGCTTCGACTTCCTGCTCGACACCATCCCCGTGCAGCACGACCTGAACCCCTACCTCGACGTACTGCGCTTTGACGGCGTGCACATCCTGGTCGGCCTGATCGAGCCGGTAGACCCGCCGGTGAATGCGGCCAAGCTGGTACTGGGGCGCAAGGTGCTGGCCGGTTCGTTGATTGGCGGCATTGCCGAAACCCAGGAAGTGCTGGATTTCTGCGCAGAGCACAACATCACCTGCGATATCGAAATGCTCGACATCCGCCAGATCAACGAGGCTTACACCCGCATGATCGCCGGTGATGTGAAGTACCGCTTTGTCATCGACATGGCGACCCTGAAAGCCTGATCAGGCTTTCGCGCCCAACTCCGCCGACAGCCGGGCTGCGACCTGTTTGACCACAGGGATCAGCTCGGCCATTTTTTCCAGCGGCATATAGGGCACGGTACTGGCGATGCTGATGCCGGCGACGATTCGCCGGCTGGCGTCGCGCACCGGGGCCGCCACACAACGGATCGACGGTTCGTTGTCTTCCAGATCGAACGCATACCCCCCCACCACATATTCCCGCATGCGCTGCTCGAACTGCGCCCAGGATTGCTCCGGGTGTTGCGGCCATGCCTGGCTTTTACCACTGGCCGGCAAGCTGACTTCGTACAGGCGCTGCCACTCTTCTACGCTGTCATCCAACAGCAGCGCCTTGCCGATACCGGTACGCGCCAACGGCATGCGATGGCCGACCCGCGAGCGCATTTCCGGGCCATTGCGGCCGGGGTTCTTATGCAGGTAGAGCACGTCGTCGTATTCACGAATCGCCAGGTGGATGGTGTCTCCGGTCAGGGCCGACAGCTCGTCCAGATACGGCACGGCCAGGGTCACCAACGGCAACTCTTCGCGGGCCTGGAACCCCAGTTCAATCAACTTCGGCCCCAGCAGATAACCGACTTGCGGCACCACGCGCAGGTAACGCTCCTCCACCAGGCAACTGGCCAGGCGGTGGGTGGTACTGCGGGTGGTGCCAATGCGCTTGGCGATTTCCTTCAAGTCGCGCGCACCGGCCGCCACCGCCTGCACCACGCCCAGGCCACGCAGCAGGGTCTGGGTGCCGGTTGGGGCGGCGTCTTTGACGGGGGTGTGGGCGTTTTCCTGCATATCGGGCCTATGTGGTGGTACGAAAACGAGCGGCATTATGGCAAATACCGGGCGTCAATACAGTGCAGATCCAATGTGGGGTCAGCGTTGTTTCAGGCGGTCAATGATCACCGCCAGCAACAGGATCGAACCGCGGATCACGTATTGGTAGAACGTGTCGATGTTTTTCAGGTTCATCGCATTCTCGATGATCGCCAGAATCAACACCCCGGCAATCACATGCCGGATCATGCCGATACCGCCACTCAACGACACCCCGCCCAGCACGCAGGCGGAGATCACCGTCAGCTCAAACCCCTGGCCGATCATCGGTTGGCCCGAGGTCATGCGCGACGCCAGGATCACCCCGGCCAGGGCGCCGATCAGACCGTGCACGGCAAAGATGATGATCTTGGTCCGATCGACGTTCACCCCGGCCAGCAACGCCGCTTCCTGGTTGCCACCGATGGCCATGGTGTTGCGCCCGTAAGTGGTGTAGTTGAGCAGCCAGCCGAAGAACACAAAACACACCACAGTGATGATGATCGGCACCGGCACGCCCATCAGTTGGCCGTTGCCGAACACGAAGAAGCCTTCATCCATCACCCCCACCGCCTTGCCGTTGGAGAAGATGTAGGCCAGGCCGCGCACGATCTGCATGGTCGCCAGCGTCGTGATCAACGCGTTGATGCGCAACTTGGCAATGACGATGCCATTGATCAGCCCGACGATCAGTCCCATCAACAATGCCGCGCCGATGCCCAGCATCACGCTGTCGGTATCGCGCATGACGATGGCCGCGACCACCCCGGCGCAGGCGATCACCGAGCCCACCGACAAGTCGAAGTGCCCCGACGCCAGGCAGAACAGCATGGTGCACGCCGCAATGCCCACGGTGGAAATCGCCAGGCCCAGGCCACGCATATTCAGGGGCGAGAGGAAGTTGTCGATAAACAGCGCACTGAGCACAAAGATGCCCAGCGCCGCCAACAGCATCACCCAATCATCGAGGAACTTGCGCTGGTTGAAGCCCGGCCAGAAGCCTTTTGCAGTTTTTACTTCGGACATCATTCACCTCGCATTCTTCAAGCCCGCGAGCGCGGGAGAGCCAGTTGCAACAGCCGTGCTTCATCCGCCTGCTCGCGGGGCAATGCGCCGGTCAGGGCGCCTTCGCTCATCACCAGGATGCGGTCGCTGATGCCCATCACTTCCATCAAGTCGCTGGACACCACGATCACCGCAATACCGCTCGCCGCCAGGTTATGGATGATCTGGTAAATCTCCGACTTGGCACCGATATCGATACCGCGCGTGGGCTCATCCAGCAGCAGCACTTTCATCGGCATCGACAGCCAGCGGCCGAGAATGGCCTTCTGCTGGTTGCCGCCGGAGAGGTACAGGATCTTCTGCGCCGCATTCGGTGTCTTGACCTTCATCGCCTTGATCTGTTGGTCGGCGTTGCCTTTTTCCCAACCCTCGCGCAACAACCAGCCAAACCTCGAATGCGCACCCCGGGCACTGATGTTGATGTTCTCGGCCACGCTGGACAGCGGGATAATGCCTTCTTTCTTGCGGTCTTCCGGGCACAGCAACACCCCGGCGGCAATCGCGTCGCGAGGTGAATGCAATTGCAGTGTTTCCCCGCACAGCGCCAGGCGCCCGGCGCTACTGCGGGTCAAACCGCTGAGCAAGCGCAGCAGCTCGGTGCGCCCTGCCCCGACCAGCCCGAACAGGCCGAGGATCTCGCCCTGATGCACCTGGAAACTGACCGGCTCACGCAAGCCGGGGCCAAGCAGCTCATCGACCTTGAGCGCCACCTGGCCCTGCTCACGCGGGCGATAATCGTAGATGTCCTGGATGTCCCGCCCGACCATGCAGGTCACCAACTGGTCATGGGTCAGCGCCCGCATGTCATCAAACGTGCGCACGAAGCGGCCGTCCTTGAACACGGTCACCGCGTCGCAAATACGGAACACCTCTTCCATGCGATGGGACACGTACAGCACCACTTTGCCCTCATCGCGCAGACGCGTGATGATCGCCATCAAGCGGTCGATCTCCCGCGCCGACAGGCTGCTGGTCGGCTCGTCGAAGGCAATCACATGGGCGCCACGGGACAGCGCCTTGGCGATTTCCACCAGTTGGCGCTGGCCCAGGGATAACCGTCCCAGTTTCTCGTCCGGGTCGATTTCATCGGCCAGGCCCTTGAGACACGCCAGCGCCTGCTTGCGCAGCTGGCCTCGATTGACCACGCCAAAGCGCGTCGGCAAGTGCCCCAGGAACAGGTTCTCGGCCACGCTCATTTCCGGCACCAGGTGCAACTCCTGGTGGATCACCGCGACACCACTGGCAATGCTGTCGGCGGCGCATTTGAAGGCCATGGTCTGCTCGCCGATCTGCACCGTGCCGCTGCTGGGGATGTAGGCACCGCCCAATATTTTCAGCAGCGTCGACTTGCCCGCGCCGTTCTCGCCCATCAACGCGTGGACCGTGTGCGGCCGTGCTTCAAAGCTGATCTGCGCCAGAGCCTTGACCCCGGGAAACTCCTTGCCGATGCCATTGAAACGCAAGGCCGCGCCGGTCATTTCCACAGACCGATCTTGGTCAGTTCCTGCTGGAAGTTGGCGCGGGTGATCAGCGTCACTTCATCCATGGCCGTGTACTTTGCCGGTTCTTTACCCGTCGTGACCCACTCGTACATCGCCAGCGCCGTGTTGTAGCCCTCGATATGCGGGCTGGGCAACATTGAACCGTAGAAGCCGCTGTCGGGCTTTTTCAGCTCGCCAATGGCGTCGGTGCCATTGATGCCGATACCGATCACGTTGGCCGCCTTGAAGCCGGCGCTTTCGGTGGCGCGCACGCCGCCAAGCACGGTGTTGTCGTTCATGCCGCCGATGATCAGGTTCTTCGCGCCGCTGGGCAGCTTGACCAGGGCCGAGTTGGTGGCGTCCATGCTGCCGGGAACGTCGAGCGTCTTGAGCGCGGCGGTGAGGATGTGGTCCTTGGGAATGCCGGCTTCTTCCAGGGATTTGATCGAGCCGTCAGTGCGTTTCTTGCCGGTATCGAGTTCGTTATAGGTGTTGATGACCGCGTACGTCTCCTTCCAGTCCCAGCCGCGTTTTTTCGCTTCGGCGGCCATTGCGGCGCCCTGCTTCTGGCCCACTTCAAAGGCGGCCATGCCCAGGTACGGCACGTCTTCCATGAAGTTGCCCTTGGCGTCGACAAAACGATCATCCACGGCCATCACTTTCAAGCCATTGACCTTGGCCTTGCTGACGATAGCCGGGCCAAGCGACACATCCGGCGGGCAGATCACAAAGCCCTTGGCGCCGTTGGCGGCCAGGCTGTCGATGGCCGAGAGGGTTTTCTCGCCGTCCGGCACGGCAATCTTGATCACGGTAAAACCGTGCTCCTTGCCGGCCTTCTCGGCAAACGCCCATTCGGTCTGGAACCAGGGCTCTTCGGCCTGCTTGACCAAGAAGCCGATCTTCACTTCTTCGGCCGATACAAAGCCGCTGAAAGCGACGGCGAGCGCCAGCGTGCCGAGTGTTTTCTTAAGCATGAACCACCTCCTTCTTATTCTTGGGAAACGCTTTAGTCGTGGTACATCACAGAACGCCCGCCATCGATCATCAGGCAGGCTGCATTGATAAAAGGCGCTTCGTCAGTCGCCAGGAACAGCGCGGTCATCGCCACCTCGATGGGCTGGCCGATGCGCTTGGGCGGGTGCAGGTCGAAGGCGCGCTGGCGCTCGGCCTGGGGGTCGGGGAAACCGTTCCAGTAGTCGACGTTGAGTTGGGTTTCGATATAGCCCGGGGCGATGGCATTGACGCGGATGCCCTTGGGCGCATATTCGATGCCCAGCGCACGGGTCAGACCGAGCAGGCCGTGCTTGGCCACCGGATAAGGAAAGCAACCGGGAATAATGTGGCTGGAATGGGTGGAGGCGATATTGATGATGTTGCCGATGCCCTGCTCGATCATGTGCGGCAACACGGCGCGACAACCGAACCAGGCACCGTCGAGGTCGATGGCGAAGCAGCGGCGCCAGTCCTCGTCGGTCATCTGCAGTGGGTCACGGAACACATTGACCCCGGCGCAGTTGACCAGCACATCGACGCGACCGAAACGCTCGATGGCCACATTGACCAGTGCCTGCCATTGCTCTTTGGAAGTGATATCGACCGGCTGCGCGACGATTTGCGCGCCACGCTCACGCCAGTGGGCGGCGACTTGCTCGACCTTTTCGGCCTGCACATCGGCAATAACCAGGCGCGCCTGCTGGGCCTGGAAGCAGGCCACGATCGCCTCGCCAATGCCCTGGGCGGCCCCGGTGACGATCACCACTTTGTTGTTCAGGCGCTCGCCATAAGTAGGCTCGGGCACCGCAGGCAATGACAACGGTTGGGACTGCATCGCTTCACCTATTTTATTTTTGGTAGTGAGTGCTGATGCAGGCGACTATAAACCCATCTTTCGAGACATCTCAATATATAAATTTACATCCCATATAGTGAGAAAAAATAAAAATAATGTGAGAGGAGGCAAGCCCTAATGCGTCAGTTAAAGCTTAACGCTGTCACTGTGGGAGGGGGCTTGCTCCCGATAGCGGTGTGTCAGTCACGGTTTCTGAACCTGACACACCGCTATCGGGAGCAAGTCGAATCGTCGCACCGCCCCTCCCACAATTTATCCATCGCTCGCTTTATCGCTTAACTGACAGGCATTAGGGCAAGCCCCCTCCCACATTAGGGCGGGTCAGCCCTGGGCGAAGTCGCGCAGAGCGTCGCCTTCCATGCGGTAGCGCACCCATTCTTCCTGCGGTTGGGCGCCGATGGATTTATAGAAGGCGATGGCCGGTTCGTTCCAGTCCAACACGCTCCACTCGAAACGCCCACAACCGTTGTCGCAGGCGATCTTCGCCAAGTGGCGCAACAACTTCTTGCCGGCTCCGCCACCGCGCTGTTCGGGATTGATGTACAGGTCTTCGAGGTACAGGCAGTTGCTGCCAAGCCAGGTGGAGTAGCTGAAGAAGAACACCGCAAAGCCGATCGGCAAGCCGTCGCGCAGGCACATCAAGCCATGGGCCGTCGCGCCCTCGCTGAACAGGCTGCGCTCGATATCCGCGACGCTGGCGATGACTTCATGCCGGGCCTTTTCGTATTCGGCAAGCTCGGTGATAAACGTCAGGATCTGCGCAGCATCGCTGGGCACGGCGGGGCGAATCTCGATGGTCATGGGCAGGCCTTGGACAATTTCAAAGCACACATACTAAGGGGCTTTGATGACTGATTGCAGGGCAATTGGCGGCCTGCCACACAAAATTTTACAGGTGCCCCGCTACCGCTCGTCGTCAGCAAGGCACGATCCACAAACCGGGGCGGACCAATAAGAGGTAAGGACATTAACTCTATGGAGACATCCCCATGAAGCATTCCAAGTTTGCCGCCCTTGCCCTCACCGGCCTGCTGTCTGCTACTGCGCTGAGCGCGTTTGCCGCGACCTCCTCCACAGGGCCGACCAACCCGGCCACCAGCGAATCGCAAAAATCCATGGGCACCGGCATGGACACCAACGGCGGCGCGATCATCGATAACGGCGCCGGTGCCGACCCACGTACCCAGGGCAACGATACCCAGCGCCAGGCGCCGCCTGCCGTGGGCAATGGCAAGATGGGCCCGGGTGTGAATGCCGAACCCAAAGTGAACAAAGGCGACGACAGCAATATTCCTGGCGCACCGAAACAGCCTGCGCCTTGACCCCGCGAGCATGACGAACACCCGATCATTCCCCAGTGAAGAGGTACACATGAACGTCGATAGAAACCTTGAGAAAGAAGTCCTCACCCGCCTGCTGCACGCTCACCCGAACGGCTTGGGCAAGGAGGTGCTGGATAACTACCGCGGCGAAAAGGAGGTGGCCAGTGTCCTGGCCTTCCTGCAGGAGCGCGGGTTTATCAAGGATGGGCATGTGACCACCGACGATGCCGGTGAATATTCGTTGAACCTGCCGATCAAGCTGACCGCTTCTGGCGTTGATGAAGCGCGCAAGCTCGACGGTAACAGCCCGCAGTAATTCATTTTGTCTGGTCTGGCCCCGCTGCCGGGGCCAGGAGGAGTATCGCAATGCCTCTTGGAAGCAAAGCCAAATACACCGCCGCACAAAAGCGTAAAGCCGCGCGTATCGAGGAGAGTTATGAGCACAAGGGCCTGTCCAAGGAAGAGGCGGAAGCCCGCGCCTGGGCCACTGTGAACAAGCAGTCCGGCGGTGGCGAAAAGGCGGGCGGTTCGGGCCGGCGCAAGCCCTCTGCACAGAAAGCCGAGGACCGGCATGAGTCGGCCAAGCGCGCCGCCGCCTCGCGTCAGGGACACCCGCGCAGCAGCCGTGCATCGCTGGAAACCCAGACCAAGGAGAGCTTGTTGAAGGAAGCGCGGGCCAAGGATATTCCTGGTCGGTCGAGCATGCGCAAGGATCAATTGATCGAAGCGCTGCGTAAAGCGGGCTGAGCGCAGTTCCAAAGCCGTTCCAGATAAGGGAGGGGCATGCCCCCTCCCCCATTTATTGCGCGACTAATGCGTCGACTTCAGCGGTGCCGGGAGACGTCGCCGGCCCCCAGCGCGTTACCGCCAATGCCGCCGCCGCATTCGCCCGTCGTGCTGCCGAAACAGGATTCAAGCCGTTGGCCAAGCCGGCAATCAACACGCCCGCATGCGCATCCCCGGCGCCGTTACTGTCCACGGCCTGCACTTTGAAACCGGGCACCTGCTCCACTGCTCCCGAGCGCCCGACCCAGCATCCATTCGGCCCATCGCGTACCACCAGCAATGCTCCGGCAGGCAGGAGTCGGCTCAGCTGTGGCAATGCGCCTGCAATCTGCGGCGCACCGGTAAATGCCAGGGCTTCGGGACCATTGCTGGTCCAGATATCGATACGCGGCAACAGTGCGCGCATCAGGGCCGAGTCTCGCGTCTTTACCAGCGGGCCAGGGTCAAACACCACCGTGATCGTCCGGGGCAGCGCCAGCAACCAGTCCACCAGCGGCTGCGCCTTGCCCTCCAGCAATAGGCTGTAGCCGCTGACGTACACGTAGTCGTCCAGCTGCGGTCGAACCCTGGCCAAGTCCTCGGCGCTCAATTCGCCCTCGACGCCGATATGGGAGATGAAGGTGCGCTCGGTGGTGGCTTCGGTCAGGCACACGCACAAACCGGTGTCCTTGCCCGCACTGGCCGCAAGGGCCATCTCAATGCCCTCGGCCTGCATCGCCGCACGGGCCAAGTCGCCAAAACGTCCGTCACCGTGTCGGCCCAGATAGACCGCCGCCATCCCATTACGTCGAGCGGCGGCCATGACATTGAAGCCACCACCGGTTTCAAAGCTGGCCGATTGCGCCAAGACATCGCCGCCCGTGGCCGGCAAGGTATCCAACGCCATGACCAGATCGACGATGACCTGGCCGGTGTGCAGCAATCTAGACATTGTGGTTCTCGACAAGTAACGCGGGGCGACGGTCGGCCGCGCCGCCCAGTACCGCATACATCCCGCCGGCCACCAGGAAGGTGACGATCCAGCCCAGGCCGTTATGGCCCAGCCAGGAGTCGGACAACGGCCCGGCGAACCAGATATTTTCGGCGGTGGTACCGATAGTGGTGAAGCTGAAGCCCAGCACAATCGCCACGGCCCAGGCGCCGAATGCACGCCACTCCACGCCACCGCGATACCAGTAGGCACTGCTTGGGCTCACGTCCAGCAAGTCTTTGGCGCTGTAGTAGTGACGGTGGATCAAGTCCACCACGAAAATCCCGACCCACGCGGTAATCGGCACCGCCAGCAGCGAGATGAAGGTGATGAACGGGCCATAGAAACTGTCGGCGATCAGCATGAAGTAAATCGAGCCGGCGAAGATCGCCACGATGTCGACGATCACCGCATGCACGCGCTTGACCTTGAGGCCGAGGGTCAAGGTGGTGAGCCCGGCCGAGTACACCGAGAGGTTGTTCGACAGCAGCAGCCCGCCAAAGGCGGTGATCAGGTAGGGCACGGCCATCCAGGTCGGCAACATGTCGCGGATCGCAATGATCGGGTCGGTGGCCGAGGCCAGGTCATGATTACCCACCGACAACAGCCCCCCGAGGGTGATCAACAGCACCAGCGGAATCCCCGCGCCAAACGCGGCGGACGCCACCAGGCGCGCGGCCTTGACGCTGCGATGCTGGTAGCGCGACATGTCGGCCCCCGCGTTGGCCCAACCGATCCCGGTACCGGCGGCCATGGTGCCGACGCCGATGATCATCGCGCTCAGCGGTGCCGGCGTGGCATTGAATACCGCGCTCCAGTCGATGGTGGCACAGAGGAAGCCACCCACCAGAATGTTCAAGGCGCCAAACACGTAGGTGGCCCACTTCTGGATCACCAGCAACGTCGCATGGCCGAGGCCGGAAACCGACAAGGTCAGCAACACGAAAATCGCGATGAAGATCAAGGTCAGCACGGGTGCGCTTTTCGCTTCGACCGGCGACTGGAACAGGATCGAACACAACGACAGCAACACAAAGGCCGCCGTGGTGGTGTTGACGGTTTCCCAGCCCAGGCGCGACATCAGCGACACCACCGTAGGGCCGATATTGCCGCGCACGCCGAAGATGGCGCGGGACAAGGTCAGGCTGGGCGCCCGGCCACGACGCCCGGCGATCGAGATAATGCCCACGACCGCAAAGGAGCCGGCAGCGCCGAGGATGGCGACAATGATCGCCTGCCAGATGGACAAGCCACGGAACGCCACCAGGGTCGCCCCAAGCGGCAAGCCGAGGATGCTGATATTGGCCGCGAACCAGACCCAGAACAGTTGCAGCGGATGGCCGTTGCACTCGCTCTCAGGGACGGGCTCGATGCCGCGTGTTTCCAGTTGCCCGGCGCTCTGGCCGGAAGAAGTGCTGCTCATGGGGAGCTCCTGGTGCCGGTATTGTTATGGTTGTTTTATTCATGTGGGAGGGGGCTTGCTCCCGATGGTGGTGGGTCAGCCACCTGATGTATCAACTGACCCACCGCTATCGGGAGCAAGCCCCCT
>NZ_JBNPJV010000036.1:0-50381 GCF_050312585.1 Pseudomonas sp. R19M | reverse complement strand
CGGGAGCAAGCCCCCTCCCACAGAGACAGCGTTAAGCCTTAACTGACTGGCATTAAGGCAAACCCCCTTCCCATATTGGCCATGCATGTTGCCGGGTTACAGGCTTTCCAGAATGTCGGCCATGTCGTCGGCATGCTCTTCTTCCTGGGCGAGGATTTCTTCGAAGAGGCGGCGGGTGGTCGGGTCTTTATCGCCGATGTACTGGATGATTTCGCGGTAGCTGTCCACTGCGATACGCTCGGCCACCAGGTCTTCGTAGACCATCTCTTTCAGCGAGTTGCCGGCCACGTACTGGGCGTGGGAGTTTTTCGTCAGCAGGTCCGGGTTGAACTCCGGCTCACCGCCCAACTGCACAATGCGTTCGGCAAGTTTGTCGGCGTGCTCGGCTTCCTGGGTCGCGTGTTCAAGGAATTCATCGGCGGCAACGGAGGCTTTGATGCCGCTGGCCATGAAGTAGTGACGCTTGTAGCGCAGTACGCAGACCAATTCAGTGGCCAACGATGCGTTGAGCAAGCGGATGATTTCTTCGCGGTCGGCATCGTAGCCTTCGGTGACGGCACCGTTTTCGACGTTCTGGCGGGCGCGGCTGCGCAGGGTGGCGACGTCGGTCAAATTTGCTTGGGTCATCTCGATCTCCTGGTACTAATCCGGTGTTGCGCCACGCTCTGCCGGCGTGATCGCGTCCAGTTGTGAGTCCCAGGCAAGGGCAAAAGTTTTATCGGATTTGAGCCGACTTCACTTCTTCTTGCATCCATTGGAAAAACGCCCGCACGGGGGGATGCCGCTCGCGCCCCGGTACGCAAAGCGCGCTGTAACCGGCGCCGTCGACGCTGACGTCGGGGCGATAAGGCACCAGCAAGCCGCTGGCGATACTTTCCGACACGAGGATATTGCTTGCCAGTACCAAGCCCTGGCCGGCAATCGCCGCCTGCAGCGCATAGTGTTCTTCGTCGTATTCGCGCAATGGCGAAGCTTGCGCCAGCCATTGCTCCCCGGCTTTGTCGCACCAGGCTTGCCAACCCAGGGCGTAGAGCTTGGAGTTATGCCAGCGCACGCTGATCAACGTCGGCACCTGGCTGCCGGCCCGCGCCACCTGCTCAGGGGAGCCATACACCGCAAAGTGTTCATCGAACAGGCACTGGCCATACAACTGCGGGTAGTCGCCGAGGCTGTAGCGAATCACCAGATCGATGCTGGCATCCTGTTGCAAGTCGACGACTTCGCATTGGGTGTCCAGGCGCAGGTTGATATCCGGATGAGCGGCGTAGAAGCGGCCCAGGCGAGGCACCAGCCATAGCGCGGCAAAGGCCGGTGTCGTCGACACCGTGAGCTGCCCGGCACTGCGTTGCGGGCGCAAGCTGTCCAGGCTTTGCGCCACATCCAGCAACGCGCCGTGCAGGCTGTGAAACAGCCGCTCGCCGCCTTCGGTCAGGCGCACCTGGCGCGGCAGGCGTTCGAACAGCGCAAGGCCCAGCCAGGTTTCCAGTGAGCGAATCTGATGGGACACCGCCGTAGGCGTTACCGCCAGTTCCTCGGCGGCCGCCTTGAAACTCAACAGGCGCGAAGCGGCTTCAAACGTACGCAGGGCGGTCAGGGGCAGGGCAGCGAACATTCGGGCTCCATGGATGAAATTGATTCATCCGGATTAACTATTGCTCATTTGTCGGTGGGCACGCTCGATTTTAGATTGGCGAGCATAAAGGCGCCACCCAGGTTGCCTGAGTGTACCCTCTGAAGGTTTGCATAGATGAAAAAAATGCTTGTTGTACACGCCAGCCCACGCGGTGAGCGCTCCCATTCCCGGCGCCTGGCCGAGTCGTTCCTCACCGCTTGGCAAGCCGCCAACCCCGATGCTCGCCTGACCCGTCGTGAAGTCGGACGGGCCTTTATTCCCCACGTCACCGAAGCCTTCGTCGCGGCGAATTTCTACCCTGAGCCGCAAGCGTTGCCGAACGTGATGAAGGCTGATTTGCAATTGAGCGACGAACTGGTCGGTGAACTGATCGAACACGAGCTGCTGGTGATTTCCATGCCGCTGTACAACTTCGGCGTACCCAGTGGGCTCAAGGCCTGGATCGATCAAATCGTGCGTCTGGGCCTGACCTTCGACATCACGCAAGACAGCCAGGGCATCGCCCAGTACCAGCCGTTGCTCAAGGGCAAGCGCGCATTGATCATCACCAGCCGCGGCGGCAATGGGTTTGGACCGGGCGGTGAATACGAATGGATGAACCATGCCGACCCGCACCTGCGCACGGTGCTGAGTTATATCGGTATCGATGATGTGCGGGTGATTGCCGCCGAGGGCGAAGAGTCGGACAAGCGTGTATTCCTGCGCGCCTGTGACGAAGCCGAGCGCCAACTGCATGACCTGGCCGGGTATTTCTGAACCCCCGGCAGTCACGGGGCGGTCATATCGATTGGACTAGGATGGTGTTATTGCCGACACGATCAGGATATGCGCTCCATGCCCGACTCCCTCGCCACGCGTTACCCCCTGGTATTGGTCCCCGGCATGCTGGGCTTTGTGCGCCTGGGCGGGTTTCCATACTGGTACGGCATAGTCCCGGCGCTGCAGGCGGGCGGGGCGCAGGTCTTTCCTGTGCAAGTCGCGCCGCTCGATTCCAGCGAGGTGCGCGGCGAGCAATTGCTGGTGCACATCGAGCGCATTCGCCGTGAGACCGGCGCCGACAAGGTCAACCTGATCGGCCACAGCCAGGGCGCGCTCACTGCCCGCTATGCAGCGGCCAAGCGCCCGGAATGGGTGGCATCGGTGACCTCGGTGGCCGGCCCCAACCACGGCTCGGAACTGGCCGACCATTTCCATCTCCATTACCCGCCCGAGGGTGTAAAAGGTCGCATCATCAGCGCGCTGTTTCATCTGGTCGCCTGGGGCATGGGCGTGCTGGAGACCGGCTATCGCGGGCCGCGCTTCAAGGCGGATCTGCGCGCCTCGCATCAGTCATTGACTAGCGATGGCGTAACGCTGTTCAACCGTCAATACCCACAGGGGCTACCCCAGGCATGGGGCGGCCAGGGCCCGGAGGAGGTCAACGGTGTGCGCTATTACTCGTGGTCGGGCACCTTGCAGCCGGGCATCACCGACCGGGGGCGCAACCTGTTCGACGGGAGCCATCGAAGCTGCCGCTTGTTCGCCCGCAGCTTTGTGCGGGAAAAGGGCCAGTGCGACGGCATGGTCGGGCGCTACAGCTCGCACCTGGGGGTGGTGATCGGTGACGACTATGCCTTGGATCACTTCGATATCGTCAACCAATCCATGGGACTGGTGGGCAAGGGCGCCGAGCCTATCCGCTTGTTTGTCGAGCATGCGCGGCGCTTGAAGGATGCCGGGGTTTAGAGCGTGAGGCTGAGTTCAGGCCGCCCTGACCGGTGTGGTCCAGCGCTCCGACAGAATCACCCCACCCAACGTCAGCAAACCTCCCACCAAGTGATACAGCGCCAGCTCTTCCTTCAATACCAACGCTGCGATCAGCGCCGTGATCAACGGCAGCAGGTTGAAAAACAGCGTGGTGCGGCTGGGGCCCAGGGTCTTCACCGAGTGCATCCAGGCCAACGGCGCGAGCATCGAAGCCAGCAAGCAGGCGTACAGCACCAAGGGGATATTCGCCCAGCCCAAGCCGGCCTTGGCCGAGAACAGGAACAGCGGAAACAGCACTACCACGGCCACCAGCACTTGCAGATACAGCAACACCAGCGGTGGCAGGCGCAACTGCCATTTTTTCAACAGGGTGCTGTAGACCGCGTAGGCGAGCGTGGCCACCAGCATCATGCCGTCGCCCAGGTTGACCCCATGTTGCAGCAGCGCGCCCAGGCTGCCGGCCGACACCACCACGACCACGCCGGCAAATGACAGCACCGCACCGGTAAGGGCGCCGAAGGTGAGACGCTGGCCGAGGCTGATGATCGCGGCGGTCAGTGCCATCAACGGCATCAACGACAAGATGATGCCCATGTTGGTCGCGCTCGTCAGGGAGGCTGCGTAGTACGCCAGGCTCTGGTACACGGCCATGCCGAGCACGCCGAGGATAAAGACCTTGCCCAGGTTCGGGCGGATGTTCGACCAATGGGCAATCACCGGCTTGAGCATGAACGGGGTGAACAACAGTGCCGCCAGCAGCCAGCGATAAAAGCCGATCTCCGACGGGAAAATCGAGCCCACGGCCAGTTTGTTGACTACGGTGTTGCCGGCCCAGATAAAAATGGCCAGCAGGGGATACGCGTATTGCATCGAGAGAAACCTGGTGTATTGACGAGGCGCGATTATCCGCTGTCTGGATAGCGGCTTATACTGCAAACCAGACAACCGACCCTTGTATCCAGACAACATGGCCAGACATACCGTACGCCTCGCGGATTTCCGCCGGCTGCCAAGCCCCGTGTATTTCCGTTACTCCGATTTCGCCCCCGATACCGAGTGCACCCCACACGAGCACTTCTGGGGATCGCTGGATTATTCCGCCAGCGGCGTCATGCGCATGGAGGTGGCGGGCAGCCGCTTCATGTCGCCCCCGCAGTATGCGGTGTGGGTGCCGCCGCATACCGAGCACAGTTCCTACAATGCCGAGGCGATTGTCTACCATTCGGTGGGCCTGGCCCCGGAGCTCTGTGAGCAACTCCCTGCGCAGCCGTGCACCCTGGCCATCAGTGACATTCTCAAGGCCATCCTGCGCGATTTCGCCCAGCGCGGCGTCAATATCCCGCAGGCCGACGCTGATATTCGCCTGGCCCAGGTGCTGGTGGACCAGCTCAAGCAAGCACCGATCCACGATTGCTTTCTGCCTTACGCACGCCATCCCGGGCTGTTGAGTGTGTTGGAAGGCATGCAAGCCGAGCCCGGCGATAATCGGCCGTTGGCACAATGGGCCGAGCAGGTGCACGTCAGTGAGCGCACCCTGGCGCGGCAATTTGTGCGGGAGTTGGGCATGAGCTTCGGTGAGTGGCGCCAGCGTCTGCGCTACCTGGCCGCCATCGAGGCGCTGGACAGCGAACGCAGTGTGCAACACGTCGCTTTTGACCTCGGCTACAGCACCGCGTCGGCCTTCATCGCCATGTTCCAGCGCCACGCCGGTTGCACGCCGGAGCAGTACCGTCGGTCAAATATTCGCGGACGCTGAAGATGTAACAGGTTTTGGCTACACTGCTCGTAGGCCGTGCCCCTTCGGCACGGTAACAGGGAGAAAACTCCATGAAGATGTTGCGTGTTCCGCTGTTGATGATCGGTTTGTTGCTGTGTTCCCAGAGCTTTGCCGAGACCGCTCAGCAAAACAAAATGACCACCTGTAACGCCGATGCCACCACCAAGGCGCTCAAGGGCGATGAGCGCAAAGCCTTCATGAGCACATGCCTCAAGGCCGCCCCGGCTCCGGCTGCGAAAACCCTGACCCCTCAGCAGCAAAAGATGAAAGACTGCAATGCCACGGCGAAAACCCAGGCCTTGACCGGCGATGCGCGCAAGACTTTTATGAGCACTTGCCTGAAGAAGTAATAGCCCCAAGCCATAGAAGGCTGCGACACTCGCACACAGCCCTCTGCTGCCGGGACGAGCGACTTCGTTCCGGCGGCAACATCCTTTAACGTCGTTCGTTTTGAGGCTGTATGCCAACGTTTTCTCAGCGTCACGTATTGTTGCTGGTCAGTTGCATCATCATTTTCGGCGGGTTGCTGCTGGTCCTGCCATTGAAACTACTGCCTAGCCTGCTGGCGGGTTTGCTGGTGTATGAGCTGGTCAATATGCTCACCCCGCAATTGCAACGGCTGATCGAAGGGCGACGTGCGCGTTGGCTCGCGGTGGCCTTGCTCGGCACATTGATCGTCAGCGTTCTGACGCTGATCTTCGCCGGTGCCATCAGCTTCCTGCTCCACGAAGCGGAAAACCCCGGGGCTTCCCTCGACAAATTCATGGGGGTGGTCGACCGCGCACGCGGCCAGTTGCCGCCGTTCCTCGATGCCTACTTGCCCGCCAGCGCCGCCGAGTTTCGCGTGGCCATCGGCGACTGGCTGAGCAAACACCTGAGCGAACTGCAACTGGTGGGCAAAGATGCCGCCCACATGTTCGTCACCCTGCTGATCGGTATGGTGCTCGGTGCGATTATCGCCTTGCAGCGCGTGCCCGACCTGACCAAGCGCAAGCCCCTGGCCGCTGCGCTGTTCGACCGTCTGCACCTGCTGGTCCAGGCGTTTCGCAACATCGTATTCGCCCAGATCAAGATCGCCGCGCTCAACACTGCCTTCACCGCCGTGTTCCTGGCCGTGGTGCTGCCTTTGTGCGGCATCCACCTGCCGTTGACCAAGACCCTGATCGTACTGACCTTCCTGCTGGGCCTGCTGCCGGTGATCGGCAACCTGCTGTCCAACACCCTGATCACGATCGTGGCGTTGTCGCTGTCGATTTGGGTGGCGGTCGCGGCGTTGGGGTATCTGATCGTGATCCACAAGGTCGAGTACTTTCTCAACGCGCGCATTGTGGGCGGGCAGATCAGCGCCAAATCATGGGAGCTGCTGTTGGCGATGTTGGTATTCGAGGCGGCGTTCGGCTTGCCCGGGGTTGTAGCGGGGCCGATTTACTATGCGTATCTCAAGAGTGAGCTGAAGCTCGGGGGGATGGTCTAAGACTTGTGCTGTCTGGGCCGGCCCCATCGGGAGCAAGCCCCCTCCCACACTTTGACGAGTGTACACATTCAAGTGTGGGAGGGGGCTTGCTCCCGATGAGGGCGCCACGGTCTTCCAATTGAAACTCAGTAGCCGTACCGCTTGCTGGCTTCAATTGCCAGGCCACTGCCGATACTGCCGAAGATATTCCCTTCCACATGCCGCGCCTTCGGCAGCATCGCCGAGATGCTCTGGCGCAGTGCCGGAATCCCGCTGGAACCGCCGGTAAAGAACACCGTGTCCACCTGCTCGACGCCTACGCAGGCGTCGTTGAGCAACTGCGTCACGCTACCACGCACCCGCTCCAGCAGGCTGTCGATGGACGACTCGAACAAGGCCCGGCTGAGGTCGACGCTCAGGCCCTTTTCGATACGGTCCAGTGGCACATGGCGGTTTTCTTCGTGGGTCAGCTGGATCTTGGTCTCTTCCACTTCCATCGCCAACCAGTGGCCGGCACGCTGTTCGATCAGCTTGAACAGCCGGTCGATGCCGCCGGTGTCTTCGATGTCGTAGCGCATGCTGCCCAGCGCCAGCTGGGATTTTTGCGAGTACACCGAGTTGATGGTGTGCCAGGTCGCCAGGTTCATGTGATGGCTGGTGGGCATATAGGCGCCGCTTTTCATGCGGCTGCCATAGCCGAACAACGGCATCATGCCGGCCAGCGACAATTGTTTGTCGAAGTCGGTGCCGCCGATATGCACGCCGCCGGTGGCGAGGATGTCGGCGTGGCGATTATCGACGGTGCGGAGTTCCGGGCTCAGGCGCACCAGGGAAAAGTCCGAAGTACCGCCGCCGATGTCGACGATCAGCACCAACTCTTCTTTTTCGATGGTGGACTCGTAGTCGAATGCCGCCGCAATCGGTTCGTACTGGAACGAGACTTCCTTGAAGCCCAGCTTGCGCGCCACCTCCACCAGAGTGTCTTCGGCTTCTTTGTCGGCCAGCGGGTCGTCATCGACGAAGAACACCGGGCGGCCCAGCACAACCTCCTCGAACTCGCGGCCGGCGGTGGCTTCGGCGCGATTCTTGAGCTGGCCGATAAACAGGCCCAGCAATTCCTTGAACGGCATCGCAGTGCCCAGCACGCTGGTGTCGTGCTTGATCAGCTTGGAGCCCAGCAGGCTCTTGAGCGAGCGCATCAAACGGCCTTCGTAGCCCTCGAGATACTCGTGCAGGGCCAGGCGGCCGTAGACCGGACGACGTTCCTCGATGTTGAAGAACACCACCGACGGCAGGGTAATCTTGTCGTCTTCCAGCGCGATGAGCGTTTCCATGCCGGGGCGGATCCAGCCGACGGTGGAGTTGGACGTGCCGAAGTCGATGCCGCAGGCACGGGCTGGGGAGGGGCTGTTCATGTCTATCGGGTTCCGGTCGAAAAAACGGCCGCGCAGTGTATGCCAGTCGAAGGCGGATGCGTAGGCCAACGCTCTGTTAAATCGTGCTTGAAAGTGCGCAATTTGCCCCCAAATCTGTTGCATACGGCAAGCGCCGATAACACTTTGACGCACTCCCAGGCCACAAGACTCAACAGGTGCAAAGCAGCGCACGTTGTGCCCCGGGCTGTGCGATCCCGATTTAGGATGGTGAACCGCCGATGGATTTCAAAGACTACTACAAGATATTGGGCGTTGAGCCGAGCGCGGACGACAAGGCAATCAAGGCCGCCTATCGCAAGCTCGCGCGCAAATATCACCCCGATGTAAGCAAGGAAAAAGACGCCGAGGAGAAATTCAAGGACGCGTCCGAAGCCTACGAGGCGCTCAAAAGCGCCGACAAACGTGCGGAGTACGATGAACTGCGCAAATACGGCCAGCATGGTCAGCCGTTTCAGGGGCCGCCGGGCTGGCAGAGCCGTGGCGGTTTCGGCGGCGGCCAGGATGCGGGCGATTTTTCGGACTTCTTCAGCTCGATCTTCGGCTCGCGTGGCGACGCTTTCGGCGGTGGCCAGCGCCGGCCTGCCGGGCGTAAAGGCCAGGACGTGGAGATGCAACTGACGGTGTCCCTCGAGGAGACGCTGTCTGCCGAGTCCAAGCAGATCAACTTCCA
This sequence comes from Pseudomonas sp. R19M, assembly GCF_050312585.1. Lineage (NCBI taxonomy): Bacteria > Pseudomonadati > Pseudomonadota > Gammaproteobacteria > Pseudomonadales > Pseudomonadaceae > Pseudomonas > Pseudomonas sp. R19M. The sequence continues at coordinate 41,666 of NZ_JBNPJV010000036.1, read as the reverse complement.
GGTGCCGCAATATGACGCCTCGGGCCGTCACGTCAGCAACACCACCAAGAGCCTGAATGTGAAGATCCCCGCCGGCGTGGCCGACGGCGAGCGCATCCGCCTCAAGGCGCAGGGCGCGCCGGGTATTGGCGGTGGGGCCAATGGCGACCTGTACCTGATTATCAAGTTCGCGCCGCACGCCAAATTTGAAGTGGACGGCGAAAACCTGGTGATCAACCTGCCGCTGGCGCCATGGGAATTGGCGCTGGGTGCCGAGGTGGCGGTGCCGACTCTCACCGGCAAGATCAACCTCAAGGTGCCGGCCGGCAGCCAGAATGGTCAGCGCATGCGCGCCAAGGGCCACGGTTTGCTGAACAAGGCCGGGCAGCGGGGTTACCTGTTCGTGCAGCTCAAGGCGGTGATGCCGAAGGCGGCTGACGATGAGGTCAAGGCACTGTGGCAAGAGCTGGCGCAGAAAGCCGCGTTCAACCCGCGCGAAAACTTCTGACCCTCAGTGCAGCGCCCCGGCGGGGGGCGCTGCATGGCGACAACTATCTACGCCCGACCGCCGCTATTGACGTGATGTGCTAGCGCTCCCATCTACTGGAGCGACACCATGCCCGACGTCACCCGCCCTGCCGTTTCATCCGGCATTCACGGCGCTTTCCTCACGCGCGCCATCCCGCCCTGGTTTTCCCAGGCTCGCCTGCCCCGCCAGCAAGCACTGGCCGAGCATGCCCTGGTCATCCCCGCCTGGTACATCAAGGCCACTGCAGCACAAAAAAACGCCTTGGCCGCCAGCCATGCCAAATACCGCACGGTCTTCAATCAGGTCGACGCTACGCTTGCGACGATCCAGGATGTCCAGGCATTCGCCGAGCCGCTGCTCAAGGCCGCGATCAAGGAGCGTTTCAAGCTCGATATAGACGTGCGCAACGTTTACCTGGCGCGCAAATTCGCGCCCGCCGCCCGTGATGACTTCTATGGTTTTTTCAGCTTTGATCGCACCCGCACATCGCGGCTGGATGAGGAGTACCGAGGCGTCTCTTTGCTGGAGGTCGCCCTGGCCAACTTCCTGCCTGAAGAAGAACACCCTGCGCGCTGCGCCGATTGCGAAATCATCACCGGTTGGAGTGACTACGACGGCGAGGTCATTGCCGATTTTGCGGCGGTCAACTCCCAGGCCAAACCCATTGCGCCCGCCGCGTTCGCCACATTGTGCCGCAGCCTGGATCTGGGTCGCCTGTACCAGCAGCACATCAAGGCCATCCTGCAACCCAGGGGGGTCATTGAGCGCCAGGCGCTCGCCGGTCAGTTGCAGGAGCACCAGCGCCGGCAATTGGCGCTCAGCACTGAAATCGCCTGGCAGCAATTCGCCAAGAAGCCCGACAGCGACCTGGTCGGCGCAGGGATCAGCAGCGCTGTCTACCAGATGCTCAAGCAGGTCCTGGCCGCCAATGCCGCCCCGACGCTGGACAGTCGCCCCGTCACTTTCGCCAACCTGCAGTTGCTCGGGGTGGAACTGGTCGGCCCGCTGCTGATCGGCCCCTCGCGCGTCCGTGCGGCGCGCGTTGAGCGCCTGGCGGTGTATCTGCCCGATGACCCGCAGCAGCCGCTGAAGGAGTACGCCAACCTGTACGAGTTCCTGGCCGACCTGGGTGGCCGCCTGAAAGACACTGAGTATCGGCGCTATTTCAGCCGGTTCGTACCGGTGTCTCAACAAGGTGAGTTCTTCCGACAGCTCAATGCGTTGTATCAGTCGTCGCGACTGCCTCAACCGCCTGACTGGCGGATGGACGAAGCGACCATCAAGGGCGATCTGTGGCAGCACCGCTACCAGGCCAGTGTCGACAAAATCCTCGCTGATGCCCGCGCCGTGGCGGTGCCCACCGACGACGAAGACGCCAAGGCCCGCGCCGCGCGAATCGCGGGGTTCAAGGACGCCGTGGTCAGCGTGTTCAACCTGGCCTCCTTTGTGGTGCCGGGCCTGGGGCCGATCATGCTGGCGGTGGGCGCGCTGCAGATGTGCGAAGAAGTGTACGAAGGCATCGAAGCCTACGAACAAAGCGAAATCCGCGAAATGTGGGCGCACTTTTCCAGTATTGCGCTGAACGTGGCCATGCTTGCCACCGGCGCTACGGTACTGCCCCAAGTGCAAATGTCCGGCGTGGTGGATGCGCTCAGGCCGGTGATCCTGGCCGACGGCAAGCAAAAGCTGTGGCGGGCGGACCTGTCGGTGTATCACCAGGACCTCAAGCTTGAGGGCCAGGCCAACCCGCTGGGGCAGTATGCAGTCGCCGGCAAACATTATCTGCGCCTGGGCGACAAGGTGGTCGAGCACGCCTTTGATGAGTCGATGCAGCGCTGGCGCATCCAACACCCCAGCGATGCGCTGGCCTATCAACCGCCACTGGTGCATAACGGCGCCGGAGCCTGGCGCCAGGTGCATGAGCAGCCGCTGGCGTGGGACCGCCTGACGTTACTGCGGCGTATGGGGCCGATTGTCGACGGCTACAGTGACGCCGCGTTGCTCAGGGCCGCCGATATCAGCGGGGTCAGCGACAGTAGCCTGCGCAAGATGCATCTGGACAACGCCGCGCCGCCGCCTGAGTTGGCCGATACCCTGCGCCTGTTCGAGGCCGAACGAGGCGTGCAGCAGGTCTTGGCGCAGCTGGAGGGCAAGCAGCCGATCGATGAGCGTTACCTGTACGCCCCGGCACTGGTCTGCGAATTACCGCGCTGGCCCGTGGGGCGAGTGCTGCAAGTGTTCGAGAACGCCGAGCTGAGCGGCCCTTCGATTCAATACGGCAGCCAGCATTTACCTTCGGGGAGCACGGCCAAGGCGCCGATCAAAATCAGCCGCGCCGACGTGCTCGGCGGCCAGCTGCCGGTGCGTCTCCTCGCGTCCCTCGATGGAGCGGAAATCACCCGTTTGCTGGGCGGTGAAGCGGCCCGTGTCGAAGCCGCCCAGCCCGAGGAGTTTCGCAAGCAGTTGGCCGACTTTGCCCGTACCCGCCAGCCGGCGTTGTTCGAAAGCCTCTACCAAGGCCGAGCGGCCAAGGACCCCGATGTACAGAAACTGCAGCGCCTGACCCCAGGTTTAAGTGAACCGGCGGCGCAAAGTGTGCTGGACCACGCCTCTGCTGAAGAGTTGACCCGCCTGCGCACTGCGCGCGCGCCTCTGTCACTGTTGGAACAATCACGTTGGCATGCACGCCAGGGGCGCGTCAGCCGAGCACTGGCCGGTCTGCACATGGACAACCTGGCCGCCGCCGACAGCAAACGCCTGGTCCTGCATGCCTTGGGCCAATTGCCGGGCTGGCCGGACGACCTGCGCCTGGAAATCCGCGACGGCGGCATCGACGGGCAGTTGATTGCAGGCGTTGGCGACACCCGCGCCACGCAGCGCAAATACCTGGTCAAGAAAGGCCCGTCCTACCAGGCCTTCAACGAGCGTGGCGAAACCCTCAACAGCGTACCGAGGGACAACGACAACTTTTACCCGTCGCTGATGCATGCCTTGCCCGACGCAGCCCGCCAGGCCCTGGGCATTGCCGAGGTGGCCCGCAGTGCCGAGTTGCGCCAGGCGATCACCGAGTATGCGCTCGCCCACCCGGCCGACGCGGTGCAGGTCCTCGACAGGCGCCTGCCGCGCTTGCGACCGCCGCAGCGTATCGACCGGATGCGTTTGGGCTACCCGGCCAGTGGTCGCGGGGAAGGGCAAGCGCCGGCACTGGTCAGACGAGTGCGGGACGTTTACCCGCAACTGACGGAGCAGCAGGCCAATGGGTTTATTCTCGAACAACTGCGCGCGGGTAAGAGCAACTCGCAAATTCTCAGCCTGCTTGATGATCGCCTGAGCGAATGGCAACGCCTGGAAGCCAGGCTCGACCAGTGGGTTGCCGCACGTGGTGGTAACCGCAGAAGCAAGCAACGCGCAGCACTGAGCATCAAGGACAGTTGGCGCAACGCGCCGTTGGCCGCCGAAGACCCGCGCTATACACAACTGGATATCTGGGCCCAATACCAACTGCCTGCGTTATTGGATGCCGATTTTTCCCATGTGCATAAGTTGCGGATTAGCGGGGATGACTTAACGGATCACACTATCAACCAGATGCTGGAGCGTTTTCCCAATGTACGCGAACTCAAATTGGATGTGCCCACGGTAAATGTTCCCAATCTGCCGTCGGGCCTGCATCGCTTGCCCCAGGTGAGGGCGCTGACCCTCGACGGCCTCGTGGAATTCCAACCCCAAGCGGCCGCCGAATTGGCGAGCCTGGTCAACCTGCGTTCGCTGAAGCTGCATCGCGTACTCACCTCGTTCGATCATCTGGACGTTCGCCCGCTGACCCAGCTGCGCGAACTGACGATTTCCGACACCCACCAGGGCCACTTTCCAGAAAGCACGTTGGACCTGCCTCAACTCGGACGCCTGAACTTGCAATACTCGACCGTGCGGCAATTGCCTGCGCGCCTGCTCCAGCCGGGGCATGAAAAGCTTTGGTCGGGCCTGTCGCTGGACTGGTCTAAGTTGACGCGAGAAAACTTCAAACCGGCTTATGAGTACATCAAGAACCACCCCCAGCACGAGGTCGACCTGGAACAGATGGTGGCTGGGCATGCCATGGGCCAGATCGAGCGAATGGGCCAGTTCATTGCGCCGGTCACATACCACCCGAGCTCGCGTCTGTATGTCTTGATCGACAGGATTGTCGATCGCTGGCCGGACGCTCAGGCCCGCTTCGAAGCCGTCGAGGCGTTCAGCGATGAATACGCAGCGCAGTTGCGTGAATTGGAGCAATGGCATGACAGGGGGACGTCGGTGGCCGTGAGGTTGGGCAGGCAACAAACGATACGGATGTTCATGGCCAGTTGGGTTGAAGGCTTGATGAAACGCTACGACGTATCAGGGTTTTCCAGGAGCCTGGATCTCTCAGGCGTACCCACTGACGAACTGCGGGACCTGCCTGTCCTCAGCGGTGATTTCTCCCATGTGACTGCGCTAGTAATGGGAGCGGAGCGGTCTCTTTGGCAGTTGAACTACGATTTTCGCAACAGCTTTTCCGGCGTACCGCCTCTGGATACCGTCTACAGGCAAACGTCGGAATCGGGTGCGTCATTGAGGCCCATACTTTGGCCGTCCAGGGTCAGAGAAAGGAACGAGACACCGCTTGCTCCGGCGCCTGAGCCTTTGAATTGGGCGACTGGGATTCCACGGCCGGACTACCACATTGACAGCACGGATGATTCGCCTCTCGGCAGCCCCCTGTCCAGCCCTCGTGTCATGAGACCGATGCAGCGCGCAAGGACCTTGCCGGATATTGAACCGGATAGCGATGAAGAGACCTTGGGAACTCATGTGTCATCTGCTCAAGGCTACGAGGTGCTTGCGCAGGATGACTCTAGTAGTACGGAGTTGTTTCCCTGGGTCTTCAGTTTGTCTGTGCCCGAAACTCACGTGCGCAGTAAGCAGTGGCTGCAATTGGCAAGCGAGCCCGACAACCAGGCGTTTTTCCATTTGCTGGCCCGGCTGCGGTTATCCGCAGACTATCGCGCGGACTCCGCCGACCTGACCCGCCGCGTATGGGCGGTGATCGAGGCCGCCACCGCCAATACCGAATTGCGCCAATTGCTGTTCAGCCTGTCGAGCACGCACGGTACCTGCGCGGACGGACGCATGCTGACCTTCAGCGAGTTGGAAGTGAAGGTGTTCGAGTACCAGGCGGTACAGGCGATCGACCCGCATGACCTACCGGCCAGAGGCGCGGCATTGCTGCGCCTGTCGCGGCGCCTGTTTCGCCTGGGCGAGGTGGAGAAACTGGCGGATGGAGTGGCGGGAGCGAATGTGGACAAGGCCGAAGTGCGCCTTGAATACCGCCTTGGCCTCAAGGCCCCACTGGACTTGCCCGGGCAGCCGCAGGGCATGCTCTCCGGCCTGCCGATCCGGGGTCAGGTGCTGAAACAGGCGATTGAAATCGTACAGCAGGCCGAGCAGGGCGAGCCGTTTTACGAAGACCTGATCAGCCGTAGCTACTGGGTGGATTACCTCAAGGCCAGATACCCCGAGTCGTTCGACACCCTCGAGCGCGAGTCCGAGCAGCGTCGCTCGCGCCTGGAGGATGAGCATCAGGCCCTGGACGAAGCCTACGGTGCGGCGGTGACCGCGTTGCAGATCGAACTCGACACCACGCGCAACCAACGGCTGCTGGCCTTATCACGCCAGGAAGTCGCAGCCCTCGAGGCCACCGCCTGAGGCGGCAGTTCAGTGCCGCTGTGCGGTAACTAAGCAGGCACTGTGGCGCACGGTCGTTGCGTAGGCTGAGGTTTCCATCAGTGACGGACGACCGCTCATGTCAGACCGCAAAACCCCAGCACCGCGCCCCGAAGGTGTGTTCCATGCCGACCTTCGGGGTGTCCACTACGACTTTATCAAGGCCCGCGTGCCGAGCTGGTTCAGCCAGGCGCGGGCGCCGCGCCGGCAGGAACTGGCCGACCACGCGCTGGTCTTGCCCGCGTGGTACGTCAAAGCCTCGGGCACCCAAAAACAAGCGCTGGCCGCCAGCCATAGCCGGTACCGCGCAATCTTCAATCAGGTCGATGCCACCCTTGCAACGATCCAGGATGTGCAAGCGTTCGCCGAACCCTTGCTTAAAGCCGCGATCAAGGAACGTTTCAAGCTCGATATAGACGTGCGCAACGTCTACCTGGCGCGCAAATTCGCGCCCGGCGCCCGTGATGATTTCTATGGTTTTTTCAGCTTTGACCGCACCCGCACATCGCGGCTGGATGAGGAGTACCGGGGCGTATCGTTGCTGGAGGTGGCGCTGGCCAACTTCCTGCCCGAAGAAGAACACCCGGCGCGTTGCGCCGATTGCGAAATCATCACCGGCTGGAGCCGCTACGACGGCGACGTCATCCCGGACTTCGCGGCGGTCAACTCCCAGGCCAAGCCCATTGCGCCCGCCGCGTTCGCCAAACTGTGTCGCAGCCTGGATCTGGGTCGCCTGTACCAGCAACACATCAAGGATATCCTGCAACCCAAGGACGAGAAAAAACGCCAGGCGCTGGTCAAGCAACTGCAGGAGCATCAGCGCCAGCAACTGGCGTTCAGCACTGAAATCGCCTGGCAGCAATTCGCCAAGAAGCCCAACAGCTACCTGGTCGGTGCCGGGATCAGCAGTGATGCCTACCGGATGCTCAAGCATGTGCTCGCCGCCAAGGCCGCGCCGACGCTGGATGGCCGCCCGGTGACGTTCGCCAAGCTGCAGTTGCTGGGCGTGGAGCTGGTCGGGCCGTTGTTGATCGGACCCAGGCGCAAGCGTGCGGCGCGGGTCGAGCGCCTGGTGGTGTACCTGCCCGATGACCCGCAGCAACCGCTGAAGGAATACGCCAATCTGTACGAGTTTCTGGCCGACTTGGGCGAGCGCTTGAAGAGCCTCGAGTACCGGCGCTTCTTCAGCCGGTTCGTGCCGGTGTCCGAGCAAGGAGCGTTCTTCGACAAAATCAACGCGCTGTGCCGACCTTCGCGGTCGGTCCAACCCGCGGAGCTGGCGATGGACGAATCGACCATCAAAGGCGACCTGTGGCAGCACCGCCACCAGGCGCATGTCGACAAAATCCTCGCCGACGCCCGCGCCGTCGCGGTGCCCACCGATGACGAGGACGCCAAGGCCCGTGCGGCCCGGTTGGAAGGTTTCAAGGATGCCGTGCTCAGCGTGTTCAACCTGGCCGCCTTCGTGGTGCCGGGCCTGGGCCCACTCATGCTGGTGGTGGGCGCCGCGCAGATGTGCGAGGAAGTGTACGAGGGCATCGATGCCTACGAACAAGGCGAAACCCGTGAAATGTGGGCGCATTTTTCCAGTATTGCGCTGAACGTGGCCATGCTCGGTACCGGCGCCACCGTGCTGCCCCACGTGCAAGTGTCCGGTGTGGTCGAGGCGCTCAAGCCGGTGATCCTGGCCGACGGCAAGCAGAAGCTGTGGAACCCGGACTTGTCACGCTACAAAGCCAATATCCAGCTGGCCACGGATGCCAAACCCGACGGCCTGGGCCTGTACCGTCACGAGGGAAAACCGGTGCTGGTCCTTGAAGGCAAGCACTACCAGGTCGAGCAGGAAACCGGCACCGGCCAGTACCGTGTGCAGCACCCAGACCGCACGGAGGCCTATCGTCCCCTGCTGGAGCATAACGGCGAAGGTGCCTGGACCCACGAAGGTGAAGACCCGCTGACCTGGGGCGAGGCGACCTTGCTGCGGCGACTGGGCAAACCGGCCGCCGACCTCAGTGCCGAGCGCTTGCAACAGGCGCGCCTGGCCAGCGGGGTCGAGACCGAGGCGCTGCGTGAAGCATTGTTCGACCAGCACGCCACGCCGCGGCTGCTGGCCGACAGTCTCAAGCGCTTTGCCTTGCATCGCGAGCTGGAGAACAGTATCGAGCAATTGCGCAGTCGCAATCCTGCGACCTACGCCAAGGCCGATGCGACGCTGCAACTGGAGCTGATGAAACGCCGTGGCATGCTCTCCAACGAGCCCTCGCTGCGTGTGCTCGGCAGTGACGGGCGCGAGCTATGGAACGACCCGGCGCCCGCGTCCCAGGTTCGCCGGGTCGTCGCACTGGATGCGGTGCAACAAGCGCGGGGCGAATTACTCGAACAGGTGCTGTACACCCTGCAAGGCAGCGACCCGGCGCTCAAGGACATACCCGGCATGGCCGCGCAGACGCTCGGCGAGCGCGCCGCCCAGTTGCGCCTGTACCTGGCCGCCGCCGCCGAACAGCTCAAAGGCTCGCTGCTGGAAGAGCGCTATAAGGCGCAGAACTGCTCCGCCGATGCCGACGTGCAGCGTGTGCTCAACACCTACCCGCAATTGCCCGCGCCAGTGGCCAAGTTGTTGCTCGATGGGATGAGCGCCGAGGATCTGCAAGTCTTTCGCAGCAGCCGGCGCCTACCCGGCCCGAGCCATGAGCGGCTGCGCTGGAGCGAGCAGGAAGTCCGGGTGTCCCGCGCCTATGAGGGCCTGTTCCTCGACTCGATGAGCAATATCGACACTCAGCGTCTTGCGCTGCGCACCTTGGAACTGTTGCCGGGCTGGGCACGCGGTACACGCCTGGAACTGCGCGAGCATTTTGCCGAAGGCCAGGTGCTGGATGCCATCGGCCATCCCGAGGCCACTGCGCGACGAATCCTGGTGCAGGACACCGATGGGCAGTTTCAGGGCGAGGACTTTTACACGGCGCTGTGGCAAGTGCTCACGCCGGCCGAACAACAGGCGATGAATTTCACCAGCGTGACGCAGCTCAAGTCGGCGATCCTGCGCAACCCCTTGCCACGCGAACCCTTACGTACGGTGTTGCTCGATCACCCGTTACGCCGCCCGGTCATTGACCCCACGATGCGCCTGCTCGGGGGAGGGCGCGGTTTCAAGCAACTGGTGAACACGCTGCGTAGCAATGAGGCGCGGGTGCGGCGCTTGTACCCTTCGTTTTCCGATGCCGATGTCAGTGTGTATATCCAGTTCCTGGGGGCCGATGTGCGGGTCCGGTTGACGCAATTGGAAGCCGACTACGCCAACCTGGATCGCAGCCTCAAGACCTGGGTGCGCGCCACCGATACGCCGTCCGATGCCAGTGGCGCGCGGTTCGCCATGGACATCCGACGTTGCTGGCGCCGCGAAACCGGCAGCGAACTGTCGCTGTCGGCCATCGCCCCGCGCAGCCTGCCGGCGCTGACCGCCGATTTCAGCCACGTGGAGGAACTGGCCCTCGGCAAAATCGTCTGGAATGCCGACACCCAGGCATTCTTGAAAAACTTCATGCACATCCGCGAACTGCGCATCAGCGATACCGGCATGACCGAACTGCCTGATATCGTCGGCGACCTGCACCAGCTGACTCATCTGCGCTTGCGCGGCAACCGCATTCGCCTGACCGACGCCAGCGCTGAAAAACTTGCCGGGCTGGATCAACTGCAAAGCCTTGACCTGGCCGGCAACCCGCTGCACATAACACCGGATTTCACTGCCCTGCAGCGCCTCAAATTCCTCGACCTGAGCAATACCGGCATCACCCAGTGGCCCCGGGGCTTGCTGAGCCATGCCGACCTGCTGCGCGTGGACCTGCGCAACAACCAACTGAGCGAGATCCCGCGAGAACACCTCTACCCGCAGGCCGAACATTTCCAGAGCACGATACAGATCAATGGTGTGACGGTGATCGGCGGCAACCCGTTCTCCGAGGCCTGCATGCTGGAAGTGGACAACTATTGGAAGCGTTTGGGCGAAGTCGTACCGGAGTTGGCGCAAAGTGGCATTGCCGATGCGTTTTCCGTCGAGTCCCCCACCATTTTGACGGTGCAGCGCATGTACCCGGACAAGACCATCAAGGCCGCCAGAGAGCTGATCTGGAGCCTGGGCGATGGCGCCGAAGCAGAGTTGGCGCGGCGTGCGACCGAGTTCGACAGGCTGACCGAACAGCTCAACGCCTGGGCTTTCTCCGGTGGCGGCGCCAGTGAACGCTATATTCGCTCCGATCAACTGCGCAGCAACGCGACGACGCGGGATGACCGCTACATCGCCAAGTCACGCATCCTGCAATGCTGGCGTCGCGAGGCGCCGATGAAACTGGCCCATGACGGTACTCCTATCGGCCTCGAGCTGGACCTGGGCAATCTGCGGCTGCCCAGCCTGCCGGACCTGGATGCGGATTTCTCCCATGTCGGTTCGCTCAAGCTCAGCGGGATGGCACTGAGCGCCTCTCCCGAAGGTTTCCTGTCACGTTATCGCAGCGTGCGCTGGCTGGATCTGTCGAACAACCAACTGCGTGAACTGCCACCGGCCCTGGGCGAGATGCACGGTTTGACGCGCTTGTTCTTGCAGAAAAACCAGATCCAGTTGACCCCGCAGACCGCCGAGGTCCTGGCCGGTCGCAGCAGCCTGCGGGCATTGTGGCTGGACAACAACCCGTTGGGCATCGCGCCGGATTTCAGCCGGATTCCCGACATGCGTTCGCTGAGCCTGAAAAACGTCAATATCGACACCTGGCCGCCGGGGTTGGGTGAGCAGCCGTTGCTGGACATGGTCGACTTGAGTGGCAACCAGATCACCACGCTACCGGACTTCCTGGTCGCGCCGCTGCCCGAGCAACGGGCGCAATCGGTGCGCCTGAGCCGGGTGGCCAACATGAGCAACAACCCGCTGAGCGAAGCGACGCTGGCGCAGGTGCGGGTGTATTCCGAACGCCTCGAGCAGAACGCATTGAGTGAGCCGGGCAGCCCGAACCTGTTGGTGGTCTCGGCCTTGCGCATCGCGCACCGTGAACTCTTGAATACGGCCCCAGGGTTGGTGTTCGAGCGCTGGAGCCTGGGTTTTTCCGAGGCGCAATTGGCGACGCGCAGGGCTCAGTGGCTGGCACTGCGGGAACGGCCGGGGAGCGCGGGGTTTTTCCGGGTGCTCAGCGATTTGCAGGTGGTCAGCGAGCAGCACACCGACCTGCAAGGCCGTGTCTGGGAGGTGATCGACTGCATCACGCAAAACAGCAGCGAGTCGGAGCGCCTGCGCGAGCAGATGTTCGAATGGGCCGGCCGGCCGGCGTGTTGTGATCGGGCGGCGTTGTCGTTCAGCAACCTCGAAGTCATGGCGATGGTCTACAAGGCACGGGCAGCCGCCACCGACGCGACCCAGGGCGCGGCATTGCGCAAACTGTCGCGGGGGTTGTTCCGCTTGGATGAGGTGGAAAAAATCGCCCTCAACGACATTGCCGAACGGACCGCTGCCATCAACGCCACGCCGCATTTGAGTGATGCCGAGAAAGCCCGGCGCATCAGCCGCCTGGAAGAGGTCGAAATCCGCCTGGCGTATCGCTTCGGCCTCAAGGGCGCCGACCAGCTCGACTTGCCCGGCCAACCGGAACAGGTGCGATTCACCCACATGGGGAGTGTCACCCAGGCGATGCTCGACAGCGCTCGCACGCGGGTGCTCGCACTCGACAATTCGCCGCAGGAGTTCGAAGCGCTGCTGTCCCGGGACTTCTGGCTCGACTACGTGACGCATAAATACCGCACGCAGTTCGATGCCCTGAGCAAGCCGTACCAGGAGCGCCTGGCGGTGCTGTACGAGCAGTCCGCAACCGGCCTGCTGACCGGCGATGAATATGCGGCACAGGCCAAGGACTTGCAGGCCCAACTGGCGATTGAAGAGGCCAACCTGATCGAAGCGTTGACCCGTGAGGAGCTGGCCGCGAGTTAAAACAGGAAATAGCGCTGCGCCATCGGTAGCATTTCCGCCGGCTCGCACCACAGCAACACGCCGTCGGCCTTGACCTGGTAGGTTTGCGGGTCGACATCGATCTGCGGCAGGTAGTCGTTATGGATCAGGTCGGTTTTCTGTACCGAGCGGCAGCCCTTGACCACGCCGATCTGCTTTTTCAAACCCAAGGCTTCGGGCAGCCCGGCGTCAAACGCCGCCTGGCTGATAAAGGTCAGGCTGGTGGCCTGTAGCGAGCTGCCGAAGCTGGCGAACATAGGGCGGTAGTGCACCGGTTGCGGGGTGGGAATCGACGCGTTGGCATCGCCCATCAGGCTCGATGCAATCGCCCCGCCCTTGAGAATCAACGTCGGCTTGACCCCGAAAAACGCCGGGCGCCACAGCACCAGGTCGGCCCACTTACCCACTTCGATCGAGCCCACCTCATGGCTGATACCGTGGGTGATCGCCGGGTTGATGGTGTACTTGGCGATGTAGCGCTTGATGCGGAAGTTGTCGTTACCGGCGCCGTCGCCGGGCAGGGCGCCGCGCTGTTTTTTCATCTTGTCGGCGGTCTGCCAGGTGCGCGTGATGACTTCGCCGACGCGGCCCATGGCCTGGCTGTCGGAGCTGATCATGGAGAACGCGCCGAGGTCGTGCAGGATGTCTTCGGCGGCGATGGTTTCGCGACGGATGCGGCTTTCGGCAAACGCCACGTCTTCGGCAATGCTCGGGTCCAGGTGATGGCAGACCATCAGCATGTCGAGGTGTTCGTCGATGGTGTTGCGGGTGAACGGCCGTGTCGGGTTGGTGGAGCTGGGCAACACGTTGGGGAAACCACAGGCCTTGATGATATCCGGCGCATGGCCGCCCCCGGCACCTTCGGTGTGATAGGTGTGGATGGTGCGCCCCTTGAGCGCGGCGAGGGTGGTTTCGACGAAGCCGGACTCGTTGAGGGTGTCGCTGTGGATCGCCACCTGCACGTCGTACTCATCGGCCACGCTCAGGCAGTTGTCGATACTCGCCGGGGTGGTGCCCCAGTCTTCATGCAACTTCAAGCCGATGGCGCCGGCCTTGACCTGCTCGATCAGCGGCTCGGGCAAGCTGGCGTTGCCCTTGCCGGTAAAACCGATGTTCATCGGGAACGAATCGCTGGCCTGGAGCATGCGCGCCAGGTGCCAGGGCCCGGAGGTGCAGGTGGTGGCGTTGGTGCCGGTGGCCGGCCCGGTGCCGCCGCCGATCATGGTGGTGACGCCACTGGTCAGCGCCTCTTCGATCTGCTGCGGGCAGATGAAGTGCACGTGGCTGTCGATACCGCCGGCGGTGAGGATCATGCCCTCGCCGGCGATCACTTCGGTGCTGGCGCCGATGGCGAGGGTCACGCCGGGCTGGATGTCCGGGTTACCGGCCTTGCCAATGGCGGCGATGCGGCCGTTCTTCAAACCGACGTCAGCCTTGACGATGCCCCAATGGTCGATGATCAGCGCGTTGGTGATGACCGTATCGACGACTTCGTGGGCAAGCAACTGGCTTTGGCCCTGGCCGTCGCGGATCACCTTGCCGCCGCCGAATTTTACTTCTTCGCCATAGACCGTGAAGTCTTTCTCCACTTCGACGAACAGCTCCGTGTCGGCGAGGCGGACCTTGTCACCGACGGTGGGGCCGTACATGTCGGCATAGGCTTGTCTGGAAATTTTCATCGCACGTTGTTCCTCGATCGTTCCCACGCTCTGCGTGGAAATGCAGCCCTGGACGCTCTGCGTCCGCTTTTAAAGTCGTGACGCAGAGCGTCACCGGATGTATTCCCACGCGGAGCGTGGGAACGATCAGTGAAGCCCCTAAAGATCACCCATGATTTTCCCGGCGAAGCCAAATACCCGCCGTCCACCGCTCAAATCCACCAACTCGATTTCACGACTCTGCCCCGGCTCAAACCGCACCGCCGTGCCCGCTGGAATATTCAGGCGCATGCCACGGCTGGCGGCGCGGTCGAAGGTCAGTGCGTCGTTGGTCTCGAAAAAATGATAATGCGAGCCGACCTGGATCGGCCGGTCGCCGCTGTTGGCCACGCTCAGGCTGACGGTGCGCCGGCCCACGTTGAGTTCGATGTCGCCAGGCTGGATCTGATATTCGCCAGGAATCATGCAGGTTGCCCCAATGTCTTGAAGTAGATGGCGGTCGGGGTGTAGCGCCCGTCCGGGCTTTGGCAGTAATCGGGCAGTTCGCCGAGCTTGGTGTAGCGCAGCGCCTGGTAGAAGGCTTCGGCGGCCGAACCGGCCTCGGTGTCCAGGTACAGCAGGCCACGCTTGTGCTGGCGGGCGGCGAGCTCCAGGGTATGCATCAATTGTTGGCCCAGGCCATGACGCCGCGCGCTGCTGTGCACCAACAGCTTCTGCACCTCGGCGCGGTTCAGGCCGTTGGCCTTCTGGCACAGCGCCAATTGCACGCTGGCGATCACCTGCTCCTCACGGACCACCACCCACAGCAACAGGCTGCCATCCTCGATGCTGGCCTGCACGCCGCTCAGATAGGCGCGGGCCTGGGCCTCATCAAAGTCGGCCATGAACCCGACGCTGGCGCCATGCTTGACCGCGTCCAGCAACAGCTCGACCAGGCCCAGACGGTAATGGGCAAAACTTTCAGCATTCACTCGACGCAGGTGCGTGGCGCTCATCGGGGTCACTCCTGGGGTGGCTCGGCACCCGGGTTCAGGGCCAGTTGCATGAAGGTCAAGTCCAGCCAGCGGCCAAACTTGATACCTACTCGGGGCATCTGCCCGGTCGTTATAAAACCTTGGCGCTCATGCAGGCGGATCGAGGCCTGGTTGCCGCTTTCGATGGCGGCGACCATGACGTGTTTGCCGCAGGCCCGCGCGCGTTCGATCAGGGCCTCCATCAAGCGTGGACCGACCCCTTTACCGCGTTGGTCGCTGCGCACATACACCGAGTGCTCGACGCTGTAGCGAAAGCCTTCGAACGGTCGCCAGTCACCGAACGAGGCGTAGCCGGTGACTTCATTGTTTTCGGTGGACACCAGCACCGGATAACCCTGGGCCTGACGCGCACTGAACCAGGCCAGGCGGTTGGCCAGGTCCACCGGTTGTTCGTTCCAGATCGCCGTGGTGTTGCGCACCGCGTCGTTATAGATATCGCGGATCGCCGGCAGATCCTGTTCGGTTGCATCACGAATCATGGGGGGCCTCAGGCGATGGGTTGGTGGACGGTGACCAGCTTGGTGCCGTCGGGGAAGGTGGCTTCCACCTGGATGTCCGGGATCATTTCCGGGATGCCCTCCATCACTTGTTCACGGCTGAGCAAGGTGGTGCCGTAGTGCATCAGGTCGGCCACGGTGCGGCCATCGCGGGCACCCTCCATCAAGGCGGCGGAAATGTAGGCGATGGTTTCCGGGTAGTTGAGCTTCACGCCGCGCGCCAGGCGCCGCTCGGCGACCAAGCCTGCTGTGAAGATCAACAGCTTGTCTTTTTCCCGTGGGGTCAGGTCCATGGTTCAGGTGCTCCAGATTCGGGGTGAAACGGCTTCCCGGCCCAGCGTCGCCGGGCGCAGCAGCCGCCATAAATCGATCAGCCAGGCGCGTGCCAGCAGCGCTTCGCCGGCCAGGCAGCGGGCGACCAGCAGGCCGGGCAGTTGGGTCAGGTCGCCGCGCACGGCGTGAGGCAGGGCGCGGCAGGTGTCCAGCAGTTCAGGGTCGATGTCGGCCGTCAGCAGCAACGTCGCAAAGACCGGCTGCCCGTCCAGGCCGATGGGTGAGTCGAGCAAACCGTCGGCACCTACAATGCGCTGGCGCTCATGCCAGAGCAACCGGCCATCGCGGCGGATATCCAGGTGCGATTGAAAGTGGCCGAGGTCGAAGCGTTCGTCGCTGGCCGGACGGCCCAGGGCGACCACATCCCAGTAGAACAGCCGGGCGTCGCCGTGCAGGTCAATACGCGTGCTGAGCTCGGCTTGAGCGGCGCTGAACACGATGGTTTCCTGGGGCAGCCACTCCAGGGTGGCGCCGGCTTCGACGGTCAAGTCCAGGTGCTGGAAGGCCGGGCTCTGGGCGCGGTACCACTTGGCCGCGCCGGGGCTGGTCAACTGCGCCCAGGCGCCTTCGCCCACCCTTGCGCTGATCGCCAGGCGGTCGCCGCCGGCGATTCCGCCGGGCGGGTGCACGATGATGTGTTGGCACACCTCGGGGCCTTCAGCGTACAAGTGCTTTTGCACCCGTAGCGGGCCGAGGTGGCGACGCATCACCGGGCGCGTCGTGTCGCCGAAACGCGCGTAGCCGAGTTCCAGCGCGGCATGCCAGCTGGGGGTGAACAGGGCAGGGGAAACGGGCAGGTTCATGGCAGAGTGCTTATCGTTAGAAGGCTACAGATTAGATGGTTACCAAGCCGCGTACACCCTCGCGTTCCATATTTTCACCACGGCCTTGCTGCAGGATTTCACCGCGAGACATTACCAGGTACTGGTCGGCCAGTTCGGCGGCAAAGTCGTAGAACTGCTCTACCAGCAGGATGGCCATATCCCCGCGCTCAGCGAGTTTCTTGATCACCGCGCCGATCTCCTTGATCACCGACGGCTGGATGCCTTCGGTGGGTTCATCCAGGATCAGCAGCCTCGGTCGACTGGCCAACGCCCGGCCGATAGCGAGCTGTTGCTGCTGGCCGCCGGACAAGTCGCCGCCACGCCGATGCTTCATTTGCAGTAGAACCGGGAACAATTCGTAGATGAAAGCGGGTACTTCCTTGGCTTCTGAACCCGGAAAACGCGAAAGCCCCATCAACAAGTTTTCTTCCACCGTCAGCCGCCCGAAAATCTCACGGCCCTGGGGCACATAGGCAATACCTGCATGTACGCGCTGGTGCGGCTTGAACCCGGTGATGGCCTTGCCCTCCCAATTGACTGCGCCTTCCTTGGCCGGCAACAGACCCATCAGGCACTTGAGCAGGGTGGTCTTGCCCACGCCGTTACGGCCGAGCAGGCAAGTCACCTCGCCGATCTTCACCTCGAAGGACAGCCCGCGCAGGATGTGGCTACCGCCGTAATACTGGTGCAACTTGTCGACTTGCAGCATGTTCAAACTCTCCTCAATCGATCGTTCCCACGCTCTGCGTGGGAATGCCGCTTAGGACGCTCCGCGTCCGCTCTTAAAGTCGTGACGCGGAGCGTCACTGGATGCGTTCCCACGCGGAGCGTGGGAACGATCAGCGGTCCGTCGCAGGTTTAGCGACCGAGATAGACTTCGATCACCCGCTCGTTTTCCTGTACCTGCGCAAGCGACCCTTCGGCCAGCACGCTGCCCTGGTGCAACACGGTGACGTGGTCGGCAATCGAGCCGACAAAGCCCATGTCGTGCTCCACCACCATCAACGAATGCTTGCCCGCCAGGCGCTTGAACAGTTCGGCGGTAAATTCGGTTTCGGCGTCGGTCATGCCCGCCACCGGTTCGTCCAGCAACAACAACTGGGGGTCTTGCATCAGCAGCATGCCGATTTCCAGGAACTGCTTCTGGCCATGGGACAAGAGCCCGGCCGGGCGCTGCGCCGAGGCGCTGAGGCGGATGGTGTCGAGTACCTCGGCAATGCGGTCTTTCTGTTCGCCGCTCAGGCGCGCGCGCAAGCTGGCCCATACCGACTTGTCGGTCTTCTGCGCCAGCTCCAGGTTTTCGAACACACTGAGGGCTTCGAACACTGTGGGTTTCTGGAACTTGCGGCCAATCCCGGCCTGGGCGATCTGGACTTCGCTCATGCCGGTCAAGTCCAGGGTTTCGCCGAACCAGGCGTGGCCCTGGCTGGGGCGGGTCTTGCCGGTGATCACATCCATCAGCGTCGTCTTGCCTGCCCCGTTGGGGCCGATGATGCAGCGCAGTTCACCGACGCCGATGTACAGGTTCAAGTCGTTGAGCGCCTTGAAGCCATCGAAGCTCACACTGATGCTCTCAAGGGTCAAAATGGTGCCGTGGCGGGTATTCAGGCCCTTGCCGGCGGCCTGGCCCAGGCCGATGGCGTCGCGGCCGATGCCGGCATCGAAAATAGGTTCGAGCATGACGTTCCTCATTTCTTCAGCAGCCCGATAACGCCCTTGGGCAGGTACAGGGTGACGATGATGAACAGCGCCCCGAGGAAGAACAGCCAATATTCCGGGAACGCCACGGTGAACCAGCTTTTCATGCCGTTGACCACACCGGCGCCGAGCAGCGGGCCGATCAACGTGCCGCGCCCGCCCAAGGCCACCCACACGGCCGCTTCGATGGAGTTGGTCGGCGACATTTCGCTGGGGTTGATAATGCCCACTTGCGGTACATACAGCGCCCCGGCCAAGCCGCACAGCACTGCACTCAACACCCACACGAACAGCTTGAAGCCACGCGGGTCGTAACCGCAGAACATCAGGCGGTTTTCCGCGTCACGCAGGGCCGTGAGCACCCGGCCGAACTTGCTCTTGGCCAAGCGCCAACCGATCAACAGACTCGTGACCAGCAACAGCACCGTCGCGACGAACAACACCGCTCGCGTGCCAGGCTCGGTAATGCCGAACCCGAGGATGCTGCGAAAATTGGTGAAGCCGTTGTTGCCGCCAAAGCCGGTCTCGTTGCGAAAGAACAACAGCATCCCGGCAAAGGTCAGGGCCTGGGTCATGATCGAGAAGTACACGCCCTTGATCCGCGAACGAAAGGCGAAGAAACCGAACACCAGCGCCAGCAGGCCCGGCGCCAGGACCACCAGGCACAACGCCCAGAGAAAGTGTTGAGTGCCGACCCAGTACCAGGGCAATTCGGTCCACGACAAAAAGGTCATGAACGCCGGTAACTCATCCCCGGCGGCCTGGCGCATCAGGTACATGCCCATGGCGTAACCGCCCAGTGCGAAGAACAGGCCGTGCCCGAGGGACAACATGCCCGCATAACCCCACACCAGGTCCAGCGCGAGGGCGACGATGGCGTAGCAGAGGATCTTGCCCACCAGGGTCAGGGTGTAGGCCGAGACATGCAACGCGTTGTCCGGCGGCAACAATGACAGCAGCGGCAGGGCGAGCAACACCACGAGGACCAGCGTGCCCAGCGCAATCGTCAGCTTGGGGCCGGCCTTCTGCGTGGCCGTCAGCATCAATGGTTGGTTCATCAGTCGATCACCCGTCCTTTCAGTGCGAAGAGTCCCTGCGGGCGTTTCTGGATAAACAGAATGATCAGCGCGAGGATCAGGATCTTGCCCAGCACCGCACCGATCTGCGGTTCCAGGATCTTGTTGGCGATACCCAGCCCGAAGGCTGCCGTCACGCTGCCGGCCAACTGGCCGACACCGCCGAGCACCACCACCAGGAACGAATCGATGATGTAGCTCTGGCCCAGGTCCGGGCCGACGTTGCCGATCTGGCTCAGCGCCACGCCGCCCAAGCCTGCGATGCCGGAGCCCAGGCCAAAGGCAAGCATGTCCACACGCCCGGTGGGCACGCCACAGCAGGCCGCCATGTTGCGGTTCTGGGTGACGGCGCGCACGTTCAGGCCCAGGCGCGTCTTGTTCAGCAGCAACCAGGTCAGCATCACCACGCACAGGGCGAAGGCGATGATCACGATGCGGTTATAGGGCAGCACCAGGTTGGGCAGCACTTGAATACCCCCGGACAGCCACGCGGGGTTGGACACCTCGACGTTCTGGGCGCCGAATACCAGACGTACCAGCTGGATCAGCATCAGGCTGATGCCCCAGGTGGCGAGCAGGGTTTCCAGCGGGCGGCCATAGAGGTGACGAATCACTGTGCGTTCCAGGGCCATGCCGATGGCGGCGGTGACGAAAAACGCCACCGGCAGCGCAACCAGCGGGTAGAACTCGATGGCTTGCGGCACATAGCGCTGCATCATCAATTGCACCACGTAGGTCGAGTAGGCGCCGAGCATCAGCATCTCGCCGTGGGCCATGTTGATCACGCCGAGCAGGCCAAAGGTAATCGCCAAGCCCAAGGCGGCGAGCAACAAAATTGAACCGAGGGACATGCCACTGAAGGCCTGGCCGAGGATTTCGCCGACCATCAATTTGCGTTTGACCTGGGCCAGGCTGGTCTCGGCGGCGGTGTGCACGGCCGCGTCGGCTTCAGCGCCAGGGGCGAGCAGCGCTTCGAGGCGCGTGCGGGCCAGCGGGTCGCCGGTGCCACCCAATAGGCGTACGGCGGCGAGGCGAACAACGGGGTCGGTGTCCACCAATTGCAGGTTGGCCAACGCCAAGCTGAGGGCGGCGTGCACGCCTTCGTCGGTTTCGGCGGCGACTTGCTGGTCGAGAAATTTCAGTTGCGTGGGCTGTGCGCTTTTTTGCAGGGTCTGTGCAGCGGCCAAGCGCAGCTTGGGATCGGCAGCGAGCAATTGCTGGCTGGCTTGTACGTTGTCGATCAGGCCGCGCAGACGGTTGTTCAGGCGTACGGTTTTGGTTTCACCGTTGACCGTGAGTTGGCCTTGTTGCAGGGCGTCCACCAACTCGATGCGTGCAGGGTCGGGCTGGGCGGCCCAGTCCTGGAGCAGCTTGGCTTGTTGGGCCGGGTTGGCGGCAAGGAAGTCTTCGGCGTCGTTGGCGTGTGCGGCAAAGGGCAGCAACAGCAGGGCCGTCAGGATGAAGCGGTAAAGGGCAGTGGGCATAAACAAGTTTCCTATAGATCGTTCCCACGCTCTGCGTGGGAATGCCGCCTTGGACGCTCTGCGTCCGCGTTGTGACGCAGAGCGTCACGCGATGCATTCCCACGCAGAGCGTGGGAACGATCAGTACCGCGGGCTTAGTTGCTCTTGACGGCGTAATCCGGCTTCTTGTCATTCCCCGGGATGTAAGGGCTCCACGGCTGGGCGCGGATCGGCTCCTGGGTCTGCCACACCACCGAGAACTGCCCATCGGCCTGGATTTCGCCGATCATCACCGGCTTGTGCAGGTGGTGGTTGGTCTTGTCCATGGTCAGGGTGAAGCCCGACGGCGCGGCGAAGGTCTGGCCGGCCAGGGCTTCGCGCACTTTATCGACGTCAGTGGACTTGGCTTTCTCCGCGGCCTGCGCCCACATATGGATGCCCACGTAGGTGGCTTCCATCGGGTCGTTGGTCACTGCTTTATCCGCGCCCGGCAGGTTGTGGGCCTTGGCATAGGCTTTCCAGTCGGCGACGAATTTCTTGTTCACCGGGTTTTCCACCGACTGGAAGTAGTTCCAGGCAGCGAGGTTGCCCACCAGCGGTTTGGTGTCGATACCGCGCAGTTCTTCTTCACCGACGGAGAACGCGACCACCGGCACCTCGGTGGCTTTCAGGCCCTGGTTGGCCAGTTCCTTGTAGAACGGCACGTTGGAGTCGCCGTTGACCGTGGAGATCACCGCAGTCTTGCCGCCGGCGGAGAACTTCTTGATGTTGGCTACGATGGTCTGGTAGTCGGCATGGCCAAACGGTGTGTAGACCTCTTCGATGTCTTTGTCGGCGACGCCTTTGGAATGCAGGAATGAGCGCAGGATCTTGTTGGTGGTGCGCGGGTAGACGTAGTCAGTGCCCAGCAGGAAGAAGCGCTTGGCGCTGCCGCCTTCTTCGCTCATCAGGTATTCCACGGCCGGGATCGCCTGCTGGTTCGGCGCCGCACCGGTATAGAACACGTTGGGCGACATCTCTTCGCCTTCATATTGCACCGGGTAGAACAGCAGGCCGTTGAGTTCTTCGAACACCGGCAACACGGATTTACGCGACACCGAAGTCCAGCAGCCGAACACCACGGCGACCTTGTCCTGGGTCAGCAACTGTCGGCCTTTCTCGGCGAACAGCGGCCAGTTCGACGCCGGATCGACGACCACCGGTTCAAGCATCTTGCCATTCACACCGCCCTTGGCGTTGATCTCATCGATGGTCATCAGCGCCATGTCTTTGAGCGACGTCTCGGAGATGGCCATGGTGCCGGACAGAGAGTGCAGGATGCCGACCTTGATGGTCTCGGCGGCCTGTACGGTCCAGGTCAGGCCCATGGCGGCAATGGATGCCGAAAGAGTGAAAGCCTTGATCAAGCTGCGACGCTTCATGGTGCGTTCTCCGTGAACCCGAGTTTTTGTTGGACAGATGACAGGGCTTTTGCAAGGGGCATGCCCGCTTTGTCCGCCTGCACAATCAACGTCTCAGGCGCGGTTTGCTGCGTAGGGCGTGCACTATATCGGCGCTCGCTTTCAAGGCGGGTTCACGCGTTGCACAGTGCTGGTGCGGGACGACTAACTATCTAACGCCTTGGTCAGGTTGGGGTGTTCAGGATGTCGGGACATTCGAACACACACCCAAGGAGCCCCCATGGACGATTCTTTTTCACGCGATAAACGCGCCGCGTTGCCCCAGGGGCACGCCAAGCTGGGAGCCTTGACCCCGGCGTTCATCAGCGCTGACGACGTGGCGCGCTATCTTCATGAACGCATCGGCAACCAACACGACAAGGAGTACGGTTGCGTGATCCTGCAGCGGCACTCGGACCATTTGTATGTCGGCACCGAGCCCCGGGCGGATCGGCCGACGACGTTCGATTTCACACTGTTGCTCGACCGCATCAGCGCCGATGGTGAATACCGCCAGCCGGACGGCTACACGCTGGTTGCGACGTTGCATTCGCACCCCGACACTCAGGCCGACACCCAGAAGAAAAACCCGCGCTTTACGGTGCAGCAGGTCAAGGCCTTCATGAGTTTCTATTCCACCCCGGATGTGATCCTTACCCAGCAAGACCGGCTGACGCTACCCTATGCGTATCTGTCTGGCCCGGACGGCACGTTGCTGCGCTATCAGGTCAGCCATTCGGAGGAGGAAACGGAGTATGCACGCTGGTTGTCCGAGAGCGGCCCGTGGGACTCGCCGCATGCCCATGACGGCAGCCTCGAAGGGGTGTTCAAAAAACTCGCCGCGGTCGGCACCCTGCGATTTCTGCTTTCCAGTCCCAATTGGGGGGGATCGGTAGGGGACGTGCCTGCTGATTGGCAACCCTATCAGCCCTTTAGCGCGGCGCCGCTGCCGATACCGTGTGGCCCGGTGTTCACCGGCCAGGAGCAGGCGCTGGCGTATGCCTGGACGCGTATCCAGCGCCAACCCACCGTACGACAGCAGGTGCTGGTGTTACAGCACAGCGTCAAAGGCCTGTATACCGCCGCCGAACCGCAACCGCCCGCTCAGCTCAAGCAACTGCCGCCCCTGCCGGAAGGCTTCCACCTGCACGGTGTGTACGTGCATTCGCGACCTTTGCCTGGCAACTATCCCGAGCTGGAAGCCTGGTTGTACAAGAACTTCATCAGCCCGCTGGAGCTGGCGCAGTGCATTGCCCAGTTTCGTGGCTATGCGCTGGCACAGCCTTCGACCCTGGGCGCCTCGCTGTTTATTCGCCTGCGTGATGAGGCGCTGTTGCGTTATCGCTTCTCCGGCTCGGCGGACGAGTCACTGCTGTTTGCGACTGAGGCCGATGGTGCGGTTCGTGATCAGGGCTTGCAGGCGCAGTTGGCCGGCGGCGCTTTGCTGACGCGCGACTATGTGCTGCGCGTGGCCAGGGCCGGCGAGCTGACGGTGGAAAAAACCAGTGCCCTGTGGGATCGCCCCGGAGTGGTCGACGCCCACTGGCGCCCCTATTCGAACCACGTACTGATGCCGCTCAAGCAGGCTTTTCTATCGGCCGACGACGCCGCCCGGCATGTGCACCTGCACATTGACGAGCAACGCGGTCTGACCTATGGCGGGTTGATCCTGCAGCGCAGCGACGGGCGCTTCGTGGCCACTGACCCGGTACGGGCCCAGGGCAGCCCGTTCACGCTGGATGGCGGTTACCCGAAGGACCGCCAAGGTGGCCTGATCGTTCTGCACGCCGGCCATCGCCTGCATGCGCGATATGGGTCGCGCCAGGCATTGTGGAAAACTGACCGCGCCCAGGGCACGCGACTCAAGTGGAGCCACAAGGAAGCCGAGCTGCATGCGCAGATGTTCAGCGACCTGGATATACAGGCCATCCTGCAATCCCAATGTCCGGGTTACCTCTCGGGAACGCAGGACAGCCTGATCGCGTTCCAGCCGGGCGAGTCGACGGCGGCCTGGCGCCAGCAGTGGCAGACACCGGCCTCCGGCGGCATGAGCCCGATCGCCCAACGTCTGGACAGCGGCGCGATCAAGCCTGCCGATATTGTGCGCATCCTGGCCGAGCCTGGCACTCTGCGCGTGATGACCGCCAGCAAGCTGTGGGGACCGGCGGAAAAGGTCGAGACGGATTGGGCGCCGTTCGTGCGGGTGCTGGAGTTTCAACGGCCCGACGCGTTGAGTTATGGCGCCGTGTTCGCCAGCGCCGACGCTGCGGCCCTGGACCTGCAGCATCGGCAACCGGAGCGCGCCTACCCGCGCTATGCCAACGTGTTCTTCGCGTTCATCTTCAAACACCAGAGTCGTGAGGAATATGTCGCTAGCGAGTGGGTGCCGGTCACGCAGAAAACCCCGCTGTTGTCGCTGCCTGGCGTGTCCGCCAATCCGGTGCCTGAAGGCTTTGCCTGCCAGGGCGTGTGCTACACCCGGCAAACGGCCGGTAGCGGTTCGACGGCATGGCTGGAGCGACTGTTTATCCTGCCCGATGATTTGAGCACGGCCATCGTCGAGGGGCGCACCGCGATTCCCTCATCAGGCCGTGGTGCGACGATTTATATCGCGCCGCCGGAAGGTGCCTTGCTGAGTTACCGATCGCCCTCGCCCCGTGGTCTGTTCGAGGCCGAGAGCAGCGGTGACAGCGTCGAGCAGATCAAGGCCAAGTTGAGTTTCGGTACCCTGGACGGGCTTGGGTTCGTGCGCAAGGTGGCTGACGCCGGTGAGTTGCGGGTGGTTGCTGCCAGCCCCTGCTGGGACCGCCCGGGCATCGTCTCGGGCAGCTGGGAGGCTTATGCGCACCTGCCACGCCGACGCATGAGCGCGGCGTTCCTGTCGATGGACGATGCCGCGCGTTACGTGTGCAGCAGAATGTCAGGAGGAGGGGGCACAAGAAGCTATGGCGGGGCGATTCTGCGTCGCGATGACGGCTGGTTCATCGCCAGCGAACCCTTATGGCTTGCTGATGAGGCGTTGGAGCGGAGCTGGTTGTTTCCCGATGAACTGGTGGCCCGTGGGCTTTACCCCGAGCGCTGTAAGCTGGTGGCCTATTACTCTTCGCGTCCGGTGATGCAGATGCCGTTCCTGCTGACGAGCGAGCAGGCCACGGTGTACAGCAACATGTTTTCCACCCGGCTGTTGGCTCACGCGATGAGTGAGGGCCATAAGGGCATCACGCACTACTCGCTGGGCCAGGACGGTTCGCTGATTCGCCTGCTGGCGACGGCCCGGGTCAAATACCCGCTGATCACTCAGGCCAACCTGGTCAAGCGCCCGCACAACCGTCGCGACTGGCTCTATGGCGAGACTGAATGCGCGTTGCGTTCCGGCGAGTTGACGCCTGTGGAGTACGTCAACCGGGTCGCCGCGTCGTTCTCTCTGGACGTGGTGCTGGGCGGCGCGCTATGGGGCGCGCAGGGGCCGGTGTCGGGCTGGGTGCCTTACGCCACGCCACAAGCTGCCGAGCGCGGTTATCTGCGAGCGCGGCATGACCCGGCGCTTGGCCCGGTCTGTACGCAACTGGACGATGCTGCGCGGTTGTTGTCCCAGGCGCTGACGACGTGCGACGAGCTGCAGATCGGTTATCTACTCAAGTCCCAGGACGGCCACTTCGTCGCGACCTTGCCGATCAAGGACAGTGGTGCGCGGTTCGCCCATCGACGGGTGTTCAGTGACGCGGGTTACCCGCGTGGCTACGTCATGGTCGGGCTGTACTTTTGCGTGTCGCAGCCCGTCGAGTTGCGTCCCCGTGGCGTCACCATCAGTGGCGACGAGATTTTTCAGGGGCTGTTTTCGCCCTACGACCTCAAGGATGCGCTGTATCAGGTCCGTGGCACCCGTGAACGTGCCAGCCTGCCGTTGTACATCTTCTGTGCCGACGGCGCCTTGCTTAAGTTCGTGGTGGCCAACGATCGGTTTGTTCAATACCGCGACCTGTCGGATTTACACGCGCGGGTGCTGAGCCCGCGCGATTTCATTCGGCGCATGGCGGCGGCCGGCGACTTGCGCATCCTGCGTTCCAGTGACAACTGGCCGGGTCTTGGCGTGGTGGACGACCAGTGGCAACCGGGGCGTTCGCAGGGTGTGCCGGCAGAAGACGAACACCCCCTGAGCCTGGGGCCGGTGTACGTCCATGCTGAGGATGCGGCGCTGCATATCCATGAACTGGCGGGGCAGTTTGCCGGTAAACAGTACTTGGGGGCGCAGCTGAAAAACACGGCGGGCAGTGGCTACCAACCGGTCCTCCCAACGCAGGACCAGGGTTACCCCTCCCTGGTTGCCGAGCGCTTGTTCCCCCTGGCTTTCAAGGGCATCGGCCCGGCCCGCAAGGTGCCGCAGCTGCCAGAGGGCTACCGGTTCTGCGCCGCGCACCTGGTGTTTCACGACGGGCTCGACCAGCCTGAAAGGGCGATTGAGGACAATTACCGCAGGTCCTTCGTCTCGTGGCGTGAAGTGGGTTTCTACGTCCACACCTTGAAGAGCGCCGGGGTGGCGATCAACGCGCTGTACCTGACCACACGCGATGGTGCCCTGTTGAGCTACCAGCCGAGTTTCAGCAACGATGAGTACAACCTGTTGGACGCCGGCCTCAAATGGTCCAAGGCCGGCGGCTACACCGCCTATGCGCCAGCGCCCTCCCATGTGGTTCTGGAGCTGGCGCGCCTCGGTGAGTTGCGGGTGATTCACCCGTCGGCGTTCTGGCGTGTACGTGGAAAACTCGGCGCGGACCTGGCCTCCTCGGTCGGCGAGGTGGTGCTGGTGCCGACCAAGGACGAGCTATGAGCCGCTCGCGCTTTGCCAGAAAAAGCGTGACAACACCAGCCGGTCCAGGGCCCACATCAACACCAGTGAAACCCCCACCAGCGGGAACAGGAGCGCCAGGGCGAACATAATCACCATTGCGGTTTTCCACTTGGGCAGGTCATGGCGCAGCGGTGGAACGCCTAAGCTGCCCGCCGGGCGGCGCTTCCACCAGATCACCAGGCCGCTGACCGCGCTGAGCAGAATCATCAGGCAGATCAGCAAGACGATGATCTGGTTCACCACGCCGAACATCTTGCCCTCGTGCAGCATCACGCCGGTCTCGGTGGCGCGTGCGACGTTGTTGTAGTGTTCCCAGCGCACATCGGCCAGGACCTTGCCGGTGTATTGATCCACATGCAGGGTGGCGTCGTTGCGCGGGTCGTCGGCGAATACCGCGACCGTGAACACGCCGGTGGCCGTGGTGGGGAAGGTGATGCTGTAGCCGGGCTCGACCTTGCGTGCGCTGGCCAGGTCGACCACTTGTTGCAGGCGCAGCGCCGGTGCGGCTGGGCCTGTATGCATGGCGCCGTGGTTCATGTGTTCGGCATGGTCGCCGGACATCGGCATGGGGGTGTTTTCCACGGCCCACGGCACGGTCTGTTGGCTGGCGGTATTGAGGGTGCGTGCCTGTTGGTCGGACTGCGGCACGTTGTTCCACATGGCGTCCGGGAAGCGGTTCCACAGCTCGGCATACTGCTTGCCCCAGAAGCCGGTCCAGGTCATGCCGCTGAGCAACATCACCAGCAGAAACGCGGCGCCCCAGAAACCGACCACGGCATGCATATCGCGCCAGAACACCCGGCCGCGTGCATTCAACCGAGGCCACAACACACCGGCCGCCGACTTGCCGCGCGGCCACCACAGGTACAGGCCCGACACCACCAGCATCACGCCCCAGCCGGCGGCGAGTTCCACCAGGCGATCACCGACAGTGCCGATCATCAGCTCACCGTGCAGGGCACGGGCGATGGCTTGCAGGTTGTATTTGGCGTCCTGTTGGCCAAGCACGGTGCCACGATACGGATCGACGAATACCGTCACTTCGCGGCCGTCGTTGCGCATGACGAACTGTGCGCTGCGGGTGGCGTCGGCCGGTGGCAGGTATTTGCTGATCCGGGCTTGGGGGAACGCGGCCTGGGCTCGTTGCAATTGCTCATCGGCACTCAGGGCATGCTCGGCGCTGGGCACGGTCAGCAGGTCGCCATACATCAGCGGGTCGAGCTGTGGTTTGAACAGGTAGATGATGCCGGTGAGGGCCAGCAACACCATGAACGGGGCGACGAACAGGCCGGCGTAGAAGTGCCAGCGCCAGGCCAGGTTGTAGAAGGAAACTTTTTGAGTGGACATCAGGGGCTCCGCAAGGCGTTGGTTTTTTTGTGTCAGGTAGGCCGCTAATCGGGGGCAAGCCCCCTCCCACATTGGAATGCATTGCAAATGTGGGAGGGGGCTTGCCCGCGAGGCGGTCAGAAGCTCATGTCGACTTTGGTCCAGAGGGTGCGCCCCGGTTCCTTGAGGGCTTGCGGGTCGTTGGCCGGGTAGCCGAACCCGGCGTTGCCGGCCAGGTTCAGGTGCTCGGCATAAGCCTTGCCGAACAGGTTGTCGACGCCGGTGCTGACCTTGAAATTCTTATTGATGCGGTACGCGGCGTTCAGCGAGAACACGCCAAAGCCGCCGCTCTTGTCGAAGTCCTTGCCGACCACGTTGCCCTGGTTCGGGGCGATGCGATTCTGCGCCGCGACCACCCGCCACAAGGCGCCGGCGCTCCAGTCATCTTCGTTGTAGGTCAGGCCGAAACGGGCATCGAGCGGTGGCATTTGCGGCAGTGCCTTGCCATCGCTGCTGTTCTTGCCCCAGGCGTAGGCGAGGGTGGCGTCGGCCTTCCAGTTGCGCGTCAGCTTGTAGGCTGCGCCCAGTTCACCGCCCATGATGCGTGCATCGATATTACGTGCCTGGGAGGTGGTGCCCATCATGCCCGGCCTGTAGTCGAACAGAATGAAGTCCTGCACCCGGCCGATGTAACCCGAGGCCCAGGCTTCCAGGTCGGCGGTTTTGTATTGCGCGCCGAAGTCGAGTTGCGTGGTTTTCTCCGGCTTGACGCCATCGAAGGCGTTGACCGAGCCGGCCGCGCCGGTGTTGGGGGAAAACAGTTCCCAGTAGTCCGGGAAACGTTCGGCGTGGCCCAAGCCTGCATAGACGGTGGTGGGTGTGTCAGCCAGGTCGTGCTCGTAGCGCACAAAGCCCGAGGGCAGGGTATCGGCGCGCGTGTCGTCGGCGGTGGGGTTGGGGCGGGCCATCATGCCCGAGCCGGTGACCTGGCGAAAATCCTTGGCCGAGGCGCGGTCCAGGCGTGCCCCGGTGATCAGGCGGTCGCGGTCGGCGGCGTACCAGGTCAGTTCGCCGAACACGCCGTAGCTGTGGAAGTTGGCGTCCTTGTTGCGCGGCAGATCCTTGTACGTGTCGATGCCCATGCTGCTGCGCTGGCGGTGTTCATTGGTTTGCGCGTCCAGGCCGCTGATCAATTGCACATCGGCCCAGCGCCAGGTGGCCTTGATGCGAGCACCGAGGGTGCGACGGTCGACGTTGGAAGCCATCGGCCCGGCCATCATGCCGGTGCCCGACGGTACGCGCAGGCTGTAGTTGTCCATCACGTGGTCGGCATAGTTGTAGTAGACCTGGGCTTCGACCTTGTCCAGCACTTCGCCGATGTTGGATTTCTCGAAACGCAGGCCCAGGCTTTCGCGCAGGAACTGCGAGCCGTCCATGCCGCGCCCGGCGTAACGCGCTTCCCCATCACCGCGCCCGGCGGTGAGTTCCAGCAGGGTGTCGGCGTCGGGCGTGAAACCGACGGCCACGTCGCCGTTCCATTTGTCGTAGCGCGAGGCGACCGTTTTGTTGTTGCCGTCCTTGTAATCATCGGCGTGGGCTTGGTTGCCGATCACCCGCACATAGCCCAGCGGCCCGCCGGCGGCTGCATCGATGACCTTGTCGAAGCGCCCATTCGAACCGGCCAGTACGCTGGCGTTGACCCGCGTGCCCAGCTCACCGAACTGCTCGGGTTCGCGGTCGAACAGGATCGTGCCGGCCGATGCGCCTGGGCCCCAGAGCACGGTTTGCGGGCCTTTGATCACGGTCAGCTTGTCATAGGTCTCCGGTGAGATGTACGAGGTGGGTGCGTCCATCCGCCCAGGGCAGGCACCGAGCATCATGCCGCCGTTGGTGAGGATATTCAGGCGCGAGCCGAACATGCCGCGCAGCACCGGGTCGCCATTGGTGCCGCCATTGCGCACCAGGGCAAAGCCGGGGATGGTCTTGAGGTAGTCGCCACCGTCGCTGGCGGGCACCGGTTGGCGCGGGTCTTTCGGGTTGGTGATGACCGTCAGCGGCGAGCTCGGCGCGATCGCGGTGATCACGGTAGGGCTCAACTCGTGCTCGTCGGCATGGGCCTGTGGAACCAGCAGTGCGCCGCACAGAACGGCGAAAACGGGGGAGCATCCCAAACGGGAGTCAGCAGAAAACCTGGACATGAAAAATTCCATCAATCATTCGTAAACAACACGGCCAGCAGCCTGCGGCTGTCTGTCTAAAGTCGGCCGGGGTGAAGTAACGGTGCTTGGTGCGCTTACGTAAGGATGGGTGGGGCGCGGCTGCGGGCGCCGGGGAAGATGCTCTGCCGGGCATGGCCCAGGCGCGTGGCGGGGGTGAGGGCATTGTCGGGCGGCGGGGTATCGAGCAGCACCGGCGAAACGCTGCCGGGCAAGGCCGGGCAACTGAAGAGCAGGTCGCAATAGCCGCACTTGGCCCAGAGTGCGTGGTGTTCGTCAGGTGCTTTTTTGTGATGGGCTTGGCCATGCTCCATCGGCATGCTCATCGACATACCGGCGTGATGATCCATCGGCATCGCTTGGGAAATCAGCGGACCGATAAAGATCATCAACATGGCGAACAGGCTGATCCAACTGCCGCGTTTCACGCGGCGGTGTACCGATAGCCTGGCGCGAGGGGCGCCCATTGTGTGTCAGCCTATTGGGCGTGCTTATGCTCGTGGCCGGCCATCGGCGGTGCTTTCTGCACCGAGACCTGCACCTGCACCTTGCCGGCTTTTTCGAAGGTCAATATCAGTGGGAACTGCTTGCCATCGGTCAACAGGCTGCGGTCTTTGAGCCCCAGCAACATCACGTGATAGGCCATCGGTGCGAAGGTCAGCTCGCCCTTGGCCGGCACTGCCACGCTGGGTACTTGCTGCATCTTCATCAAGTCGCCCTGCATCACATGCTCATGCAGCTCGGCCTTGTCCGCCACCGGCGTTTGCACGCTGAGCAGGCGGTCCGGCGTTTCACCGGTGTTATGAATCACAAAATACGCCGCGACGGTCGGCGCATTGGGCGGCAACTCCTGGGACCAGGGTTGGCTGACCAGCAAGTCGCCGGCCTTGTAGTCCTCGGCGTTGGCGGCACTGAACACCGGCAACAGCAACGCAGCCAGAAGCAGGGAAGATTTGAGCATGGCAGTTCTCCAGAACGGTTCTAAACGCAGTTCACTTGCGAAGACATCAGGCCGTTGGAGAGGCGCGAGGGTTGAGGCTGGGCCATTGCTGGCGCGGGGTTGGGGTTTGCAGCCGGGGCGCCGGCAAGCTCTGCGCGGCGTCGAACCGGGTGACATACAACTGCGGCACATGCCCCGGCAGCGCCACCAACGGCGCCGAGCCCGAGCAACACCAGCAGTGCTGCATGGCGGAGTGATCGTCCTGCTGCGGCGCCGGAATCTCCAGTTTGCCCAGGGCGATGGTCTTCAGGCTGGCGCCATTGGAGGAGCAGAAACTGCCCCACAGCAATTGCTGCACGGGGTCCTGGGACTGTTGCATCGCCCCGGCCATCGGCATGGCAAAGGCGTTGAACAGCACTGCAAGGCAGGCGATCCACACAATTGCAAAGCGTTGACGGGCCATGGCGGACAATCCGTAGGGTTTAACGATCAGGGGGGTATTTAGCCTGATCGGGGGGGATAAGTAAAAAGCGGTGGTGTGGTTTGGTGTCGCAGTGCCGGGTTTGAGGATAGACGGGGAATCGATTGGACGCCGATTTTCTAAGCTGCGCAGTTTGAATGTGGGACTTGCGGTGTTTGGTGCGCCTCAGGCTCTGGGCCTGAATTTGAACATCTTTCGCAGAAATATCCGACAAGTCTTTGAGGTTGCCCCTAGGACACTCGATCTCTAGTCTCCGTACACCGCTGTGAACTCAGCGGTCGGGCGTCGCGGCCCGGATTTTCTAAGAGCAAAAGCACTATCGTCTGCTTTCAGTTGATGCTTTTTTATCGTCTACTGTGCGGCGCAATGGTGGCTGTGCGCGGGATACCTTCGGGTATGCCGGGTTGCCTTAGGACCGGTCCGCGAACCTGCGTACAGCTGCCACCCCCTCGCGTCGCGGCGAATCAGTGGCAGCTCCACTTTTCTAAGGAGCTTCACAATGATTAAACCCACCCCAAATCCCCCCATCCGGCTCTTCACCGTGGCCGATGAAATCAGCACCGAAGACCTGTTGGTCAACCTCAGCGAAACACTCGCCTCGGCCAATGCACTGAGTTGCGATATTGCGTTTAACCTGGAAGGCTCGAAACGAGAGGAGTTGCTGGGCGTTGCGCAGTTGATTGAGTTGGCGCAGTTGCTTGCGCATCGCGTGCACGACGGTGTTGGACAAACAATGCCTACGATGAGTTAGAAGCCTTATGTCAAATCGTTCCTGCGTTCACCCGGAGGAACGATTAGTGACGTGGAGCTGTAAATTATGCAGTTGGAACTCCGTGGACCTGCATATCAACGCCCAAGGCTTTTCTAATCACCGCAAAAATCGCCGCAAGGTTATCCATGCTTGGGTTGCCACTGGCTGACAGCATTCGGTGCAGGCTTTTACTCGGTTTGGCGGTTTCTTTCGCAAGTCCCTCGAAACCCACCGTTGCGTTAACTAGATCACGCAGAATCACGCGTGAAATTTCCGGTTCACCATTGAGAAACAGCGTAGCTGCCTCGTCAAGGAGCGCTTGGGCAAATTCAGGGTCGCGCTGAGCACGTTCGGCGATGGTGTGTTTGTAGCTGCGGGTTAGCGCCATGCGGGTCACCTCTTTTGTTCCAGTTTCTTGCAACGCTGATGCTCAATAACCAGCGACTTTACGGCTTTGATATCGCGCTTCTGAGTGGACTTGTCTCCACCACCGAACAGGATGATTAGTCGTTGACCTTCTTGTATGAGATAGATTCTTAGGCCAGGCCCCCAGTCGATGCGGTATTCGCCGATCCCATCGAACCACTTGATGTTGCTGGTGTTACCCATTTCAAGTCGAACCAACGCCGTGGAAACTCTGCTTGCCGCCGGTACACTCAAAGATGAAAACCATTCATCGAACGGGCTCGACTGGTTATCGCGTCGGTATTCTTCAATCTCAATCATCAGCCGTCCTGAAGGTAACAAATAGGTTACTAATCAAGCAAGCGAGCAATCCTGACTTATCGAATGAAATTTGCCAATGCGATGAGTGTTTCTTCAGGCGACAAGAATTCGCGCTCTACTAGAGCCAACACCGGCCGCTTCAACACCAGCACCGGCACCCCTCGCTCCCGCGCCACTTCCAGCTTCGGCTCCGTCGCTGCGCTACCGCTGTTCTTGCTGATCAACACATCAATCGCGCGCCGTTCAAACAACGCGCGTTCGTCTTCGATCAAAAACGGCCCACGTGCGCCGATCACTTCACACCGCTCATTCCCCGGATACACGTCCAGCGCGCGCAGTGTCCAGAACTGGTCAACCGGGATTTCATCGAGGTGCTGCAACGGTTCGCGGCCCAACGTGAACAGGGGGCGCTTGAAGGGTTTTAGGGCGGCGATCAAGTCGGCCCAATCGCTGACCTCGCGCCAATCATCCCCGGCCTGCGGCTGCCATGCCGGACGCCGCAGCGCCCAGCATGGGATGTCGCTCAACTGTGCAGCCTCGGCGGCATTGCGGCTGATCTGCGCCGCGTAGGGGTGGGTCGCGTCGAGAATCAGGCCAATCCCCTCGTCCCGAACAAACGCCGCCAAGCCCTCGGCGCCGCCGTAGCCGCCAACCCGCACCTGGCACTTGAGGTCCGTCGGCACGCGGCCCACCCCGGCCAGACTGTAGATATGCTCCGGCCCCAGAGTCCGCGCAATTGCCAGTGCCTCGGTCACGCCGCCCAGCAGCAAGATGCGTTTCATAGCGGCTTGACCACTTCAAGCAGCGTGATCGGCAACGCCTGGCGCCAGGTATCGAACTCGCCCAGCGGCTGCGCCTGCGCCACATGGACACGGGTCAGCTCGCCGCCATGCTGGGCGCGCCAGTTCATCAAGGTCATTTCGCTTTGCAGGGTCACGGCATTGGCGACCAGCCTTCCACCAGGCCGCAGCTGTTGCCAGCAGGTCTCGAGCACGCCGTCGCGGGTGACGCCGCCGCCGATGAAGATCGCGTCCGGTGCTTCCAGACCGCGTAACGCCTCGGGAGCCTTGCCGCGAACCAGTTGCAGCCCAGGCACGCCCAGCGCATCGCGGTTGTGTTCGATCAGGCCCTGGCGACCTTCATCCGCTTCAATCGCCAGCGCACGGCAACTGGGGTGCGCACGCATCCATTCGATACCAATGGAGCCGCTGCCCGCGCCCACATCCCACAGCAGTTCACCGGGCATCGGCGCGAGGCGGGCCAGGGTCATGGCGCGCACGTCGCGCTTGGTCAATTGACCGTCGTGCTTGAAGGCGGAATCGGGCAGGCCCGCCAGGCGTGACAGGCGGGGTGTTGCGCAGGAGGCTACGCAGTCGATGGCGACCAGGTTCAAATCGGCGACTGAAGCCTGTTGCCAATCAGCCGCCAAACCGTCGATACGCCGCTCGTCCGCGCCGCCCAGGTGTTCGAACACGCTCAACCGGCTGGGCCCGAACCCGGATTCAGCCAGCAACGAGGCGATCGCAGCAGGGCTGCGACCGTCGTTGCTCAACACCAGCAACCGCACGCCGCTGGCCAAGTGCATATTCAGCGCCGCCAAGGGCCGGGCCACCACGGATAACGTCACCACTTCCTGCAATGGCCAGCCCAATCGCGCCGCCGCCAGCGACACCGACGACGGCGCCGGCACTATCAGCGACTCTGCCGCCGGCACCTGCCGCGCCAGGCTGGCGCCCACGCCATAGAACATCGGATCGCCGCTGGCCAGCACGCACACCGGTTCGCCACGCCGAGCCAGCACCGGCTCCAGGGAAAACGGGCTTGGCCACACTTGGCGCTCACCCCGAATGCATACCGGCAACAGGTCCAGCTGGCGCTGGCCGCCTATGATCCGCGTGGCGCGCAACAGGGCATGCCGGGCATTCCTGCCCAGCCCCTTGAAGCCGTCTTCACCGATGCCTACAACCGTCAGCCAGGGCGACATATCAATTCCTTGAACGACATCCGACGGGCAGGCTTTTCATGCCGCCGGACAAAGCAGGCATAATACCGCGCCTTGACCCGTCAACCGGTAGCCCCGTGAACCCAACGCCCGCTGTGAATACCTTGCGCCCCTCGGCTTGTCC
Source organism: Pseudomonas sp. R19M (assembly GCF_050312585.1). NCBI lineage: Bacteria > Pseudomonadati > Pseudomonadota > Gammaproteobacteria > Pseudomonadales > Pseudomonadaceae > Pseudomonas > Pseudomonas sp. R19M. The sequence goes on along the minus strand of NZ_JBNPJV010000036.1, from coordinate 5,990 downwards.
GGGGTTGCTGCGTATTGTCCAGGCGCTGGATGGCGGCATTTGCCGGGTCAAACTGGCGGGCGGTTCAATCACCGCCGCCCAAGCCAGCGCCGTGGCAGACGCGGCCCAGGCCTATGCCGGTGGGGTGATCGAGGCGACCAACCGCGCCAACCTGCAGATTCGCGGAATCGGTGCCGACCAGGAAGCGCTGATTGCGACGCTGCTAGCCGCAGGTCTTGGCCCCCGCAACGCCGGCGGCGACGACGTGCGCAACCTGATGCTCAGCCCCAGCGCCGGTATCGACCCGCAAATGCTGTTCGACACTCGCCCGTTGGCCGACCAGATTCTCGCCACCTTGCAAAGCCATCCGCGCTTTCATGAGCTGTCGGCCAAGTTCGCGGTGCAGCTGGATGGTGGCGAAGCCCTGGCGATGCTCGAACATCATCACGATCTGTGGCTGTCGGCGTTTGTACGCGACGGCCAGACGCTGCTCGCGTTCGGCCTGGCCGGTTGCCCTGGGCTGAATGCACCGTTGGGCGCCGTACCGCTGGAGCAGGGCCATGCCCTGGTGGTGGTGGTCCTGGAAGCGTTCCTCGATCTGGCGAGCCCTGCGCAAACCCGCATGCGCCATCTGCCCGTGGAGAGTGTGTTGGGCCGTCTCAACCTGCCGCTGCTGTCCACCGACGGCTTCAAACGCCCGCCCAGCGGTGCGTTGCTGCACCTCGGAACCTATCCACAGGAGCAAAAGAACCAGTTCTACGTCGCGGCTATCGCCCCGTTGGGCCGCCTGGATTCGACGATGCTCAAAGGCGCTGCGCAACTGGCCAACGAGTACGGCGACGGCACCTTGCGTTTCACGCCTTGGCAGGGCGTGCTACTGCCCTACGTCGAAAAGCCGCACGCAGTGACCCAACGCCTGGCGCAGTTGGGCTTTCTCTGTTCTATCGAGCAGCCCCTGGCGCGCATGATCGCCTGCACCGGCTCCAGCGGCTGCGGCAAAGCCCTGGCCGACACCAAGGCTGACGCGGTGCAACTCGCCGCGTTGCACCCCGGCCATGACGTGCACCTGTCCGGCTGCCCGCGTTCCTGCGCCGCCGCGCACACCGCGCCGGTCACGCTGCTGGCGGTAAGCCCGGGTCACTACGACCTCTATTTTCGTGATCCAGCCAAACCCGGTTTCGGCCGGCTGCACGCGCACAACCTTTCCATTGAAGCGACGGGCGCCTTGCTACGCGCCCGCCCACGGAGCAACACCGATGATTGATTACATCCGCGACGGTCAGGAGATCTATCGCAACTCCTTTGCCATTATTCGCGCGGAAGCCAAGTTGGACCGTATCCCGGCCGACCTGGAAAAACTCGCGGTGCGCGTGATTCATGCGTGCGGCATGGTCGAGGCAATCGACGGCCTGCAGTTTTCCGAAGGCGCGGGCCAGGCCGGGCGCGCTGCGTTGGCCGCTGGCGCGCCGATTCTGTGTGATGCGCGAATGGTCTCCGAAGGCGTGACCCGAGCACGCCTGCCGGCCAATAACCCCGTGATCTGCACCCTGCGCGACGACAGCGTGCCGCAATTGGCGAGGGAGCTGGGCAACACCCGTTCCGCTGCCGCCCTGGAGCTGTGGCGCCCGCACCTGGAAGGTAGCGTGGTGGTGATCGGCAACGCGCCGACGGCCTTGTTCTACTTGCTGGAAATGCTCGACGCCGGCGCCCCGAAACCGGCATTGATCCTGGGTTTCCCGGTGGGGTTTGTCGGCGCTGCCGAATCCAAGGCCATGCTTGCAGCCGATAGCCGTGGCGTGCCCTTTGTGATCATGCAGGGCCGCCTGGGCGGCAGTGCGATGGCTGCCGCTGCGGTCAACGCCTTGGCCACGGAGGTCGAATAATGCCGGTACGCGGACGTTTGATCGGCCTGGGCGTCGGCCCCGGTGACCCGGAACTCATCACCCTCAAGGCCCTGCGCCTGCTGCGCGAATCGCCGGTGGTGGCGTACTTCGTGGCCAAGGGCAAGAAGGGCAACGCCTTCGGCATCATCGAAGAGCACCTGGTGCCGCAGCAGACCCTGATGCCGCTGGTGTACCCGGTGACCACCGAGGTGTTGCCGGCACCGATGTCCTATGAACAGGTCATCAGCGATTTCTACGACGCCGCCAGTGTCGACGTGGCCGCGCACTTGGACGCCGGCCGCGACGTGGCGGTGATCTGCGAAGGCGACCCGTTCTTCTATGGCTCCTACATGTACCTGCACGACCGCCTGGCCGAACGCTATGAAGCCCAGGTCATTCCGGGGGTGTGTTCGATGCTCGGTGGTGCGTCGGTGCTCGGCGCGCCGTTGGTGTATCGCAACCAGAGCTTGTCGGTGCTTTCGGGCGTGTTGCCCCACGACGATCTCAAGCGCCGCCTGGCGGACGCCGATGCCGCGGTGATCATGAAGTTGGGGCGCAACTTTCCCAAGGTGCGCCAGGTGCTCGAAGAGCTCGGCCTGGCCAAGCGTGCGCTGTATGTGGAGCGCGCGACCATGGCCAACCAGAAGATCGTACCGCTGGACCAGGTGGATCCGGCTTCGTCGCCGTACTTTTCGTTGATCATCGTACCCGGTGAACGGTGGCAAGGTTGATGAGCCCAGCGATTGTCATCCTCGGCCAGGGCAGCCTGGCCACTGCGCGCAAGATCCAGCAGGTGTACCCCGGCGCCTTGATCTACGGCCTGGCGGCTCGGGTCGACGGCGCCGACCGGGTCTACAGTGAGTTCGGTACGACCCTGCGCCAGCTCTATCAACAAGGCACGCCGCTGATTGCGCTGTGCGCCGCCGGCATTGTGATCCGCACCCTGGCGCCGCTGCTGCTGGAAAAGGGCGAAGAACCCGCCGTGCTGGCGGTTGCCGAAGACGGTAGCGCCGTGGTGCCGCTGCTCGGCGGGCTGGGCGGCGTGAACGTCATGGCACGCGACATTGGTGCTGCGCTGCAGGTGGCCGCTGCGATTACCACCAGTGGCGAGCTGCGTTTCGGCACTTGTCTGCTCAACCCGCCCAAGGGCTATGAGTTGGCGGATCTGGAGCTGGGCAAGCGCTTCGTTTCCGACCTGCTGGCCGGTGAAAGGGTACGCATCGAGGGCGTAGCGCCGTGGTTGGACCAGGCCAACCTGCCCCAGGACGCACAGGCACGCCTGGCGATTCACGTGGGCAATGCCGAGCGCAGCCCAGTCCCCGATGAATTGCTGATTTATCCGAAGAACGTGAGCGTAACCTGCAAACCAGGTGCACAACTGGCTGAGCGTGTGCGCACGGCGCTGGGTGAGGCGGGTATCGCCGTGCAATCCCTGGCGTGCCTGCTGGCCAGCGATACGCACATGGCTGAAGCGTCGTTGCACGCAGCGGCGTTGGAGCTGGGTGTACCGCTGCGTTTCGTCAGTGCCGGCCGCGATGCCGATATCGTCATCGATGTCGCCGAGCAACCATTGGACCTGTCGCAAGTCGGCCGGGTGCGTGGCCGCCTTGCCGTGATCGGCCTGGGCCCTGGCGCAGCCGAGTTGATGGTGCCGGCGGTCAAGGCTGAACTGGCGCGTTGCACCGACGTGCTGGGTTATGAAACCTACGTGCGCATGGCCGGCCCGTTTCGTGACGATCAGGTGCAGCACTGCACCGATAACCGCGAAGAAATGCAGCGCGCGCGCCACGCTTTCGAGCTGGCGGCCCAGGGGCGCTCGGTGGTGGTGGTGTCGTCCGGCGACCCGGGCGTGTTCGCCATGGCCGCCGCGGTGATCGAGGCTTTGCACGAGTCCACCGACCCGACGTGGCATCAGGTCGACCTGCAAATCCTGCCGGGTGTCTCGGCCTCGCTCGCCACCGCCGCCCAGGCGGGGGCGCCGTTGGGCCATGACTTCTGTGTGATGTCGCTGTCGGACAACCTCAAGCCGTGGTCGATCATCGAAAAACGCCTGGACCTCGCGTCCCAGGCCGATCTGGCGCTGGCGTTCTACAATCCGATCTCCCGCTCACGCCCGTGGCAGCTGGGGCGTGCACTGGAAATCGTGGCACTGCACCGCACGCCTGAAACGCCCGTGGTGCTGGGGCGCGATATCGGTCGTCCGGGCCAGACCCTGCGTGTCACTACGTTGGGGCAACTGACGCCGGAGCAGGTGGACATGCGCACCATGGTGTTGATCGGCTCGTCCACTACCTGCACATTCCCGCGTGCCGGTGGCGGTCAATGGGTATATACACCGCGCTGGTACGGCGAAAAGCCTGCGTCCTGAAAACGCTTTATTGGTCGCCGGAAAGCTCCGAATGACCCAGGGATTTTCCTGGCGTCGTTCGGGGCTTTTTCTTTTTTCTGCGACGAAATCCGCCAGCCTGCCCGTGACGCGGCGTGATTGCTGGGCAGCGCGCTTCGCCGGGTTGGGCCAAGGGATTTATAGCGTCTGGAAAGCCCATCAGCCCCTGGACTAGGGTGGACATAAGCCCCGAGTTGGGGTGCTTGTGGAGAATCAAAATGGAGCGACATCACAGAGGGATCAGCAGTACAAAACGGCGCAAGTTGATTGCTGCCTATAAGCTGCCGGGAGCATCAGCCAGGCAGGCGGTTTTACCGCAGGACGCCGAGGACGACTTCAATGCAGCCGTGGTCAACAATGGCGTCATCTCGTTTGCCGAAGGCTTGTCCGGCCTGAACAGGGAGTACGTGCGTAAAAGCTATTTGCTGGCCAGCAGCTACGTCAGCGATGTGCTGAAAGTGCACCGTGGAACCGAGGATTGGTACGACGAATTCATCAAGGTGATGGTCAGCCTGGGGTGGTTGCCGGTGCGCAGCAGCTTCGAGCGGGTCTCACGTATGGGCAAGGGCCTGACCGTGCAATTGGCGGCGCTGAACCTCATCGCCGGCATGCTGGCGTCGAGTGCCTTGTCCGGGCCGCTGCTCACTGCGCTGCCGAAACTGGCGGCCGATGCATTGGAGGCGTTGAAGCAGACGCCGGCGTCGTTCGAGTTGTTCAAACGCAATAGCTCGGTGCATCAGGGCGGTGATTTTGGCCTGGCGTCCTGTGCGCAAACAGAGGGTGGATTGATGATGGTGCTGGTGACCTACAGCACCCGTGGCGTGGATAAACAGGTGGGCTTGCCCTTCCTGGAGTGGGACAGCTCCTCGTTCGAGGCTTTCAGCGGGCAGACCTGCCTGGTGCTGAACACCACGGTGGTCAACGAAAAGACCCTTCAGCTGATGCGCGAGAGTGCGGGAGACAAGGTGCAACTGGCGATCGCCAAGTACCGCATCTAGGGCACCAGGTAACCGCGCACGCCGGTAAAGATGATCTGCGCGGCCAGCGCGCAGACGAACAACCCCATCAGCCGGCTGACAATCTGCAAGCCCTGGTCGCCAAGAATGCGTTCAATGCGGTTGGACAAATACAGCACCACACCGACCGTGAGGCTGGCCAGGGCGATGCTGAGGATGGCCATGATCTTGTCATCCCAATGCGGCTGGCTCACGCCCATCACCAGCAGGGCGCCGATCGTACCGGGGCCGACCGTGAGGGGGATGGTCAGCGGTACGATGGTCACGTCCTGCTGCACATTGTCGGCCTGTACCGCCGACTTGCCCTGGGCCATGCCCAGGGCGGAAATGAACAGTACGCTACCGGCGCCGATGCGGAAGGCATCCACCGTGATGCCGAAGACACTGAAAATCACGCGGCCGAACAGGTAGAGCAGCACGCTCGACACCAGTGTGGCCAGCGCCACTTTCCACGCCAGGCGCCGACGCTCCTTGCTGGAATAACCCCGGGTAAGGCTGATAAAACAGGACAGCACGAAGAACGGGCTGTAGAGCACCAGCATTTTCAGGTAGACGCTGAATAACACGTGGAGCATGTGAGTGGCTCGTGGTGGATAAAGTGTGTGGAGTCTATCAGGCGGCACACACCAAATCTGCAAGGGGCTTTGTAGTGAGCGGGCTTGCCCGCGCTGGGTGGCGAAGCCGCCCTAAAACCAGACACCTCGGTCTTTCTGAAACACTGCGGCG
>NZ_JBNPJV010000067.1:0-53989 GCF_050312585.1 Pseudomonas sp. R19M | reverse complement strand
GTCTCAACTACAGATGAGTTGACTGTCACACTGCCATCGGGAGCAAGCCCCCTCCCACATTTGGATCCTGGTATGCCTTGAGACCTATATCAGGCCCGCATCCGTCGTCGGCACAATCAATATCCCCGCGCGCAAACCATTCTTCACCTTAGGGTTGGGGAAGATGATGCGTGCACCCTCCTCCTCGATCACCCAGCGGGTCTTGGCCACGTCTTCGGCCAGCAGGTAGCCCTTTTCCAGTTCCGAAAAATTTTCCACGTCTGCCGGCAGGTGCAGCAGGAAAGCGTCGCTGTGCTTGATCACTTCACGCGCAACGGCGAACAGTTTCAGGCCGTCGAGGCTGTCGGTCTCGGGCTCGGTGCCTTCGATGATGTGCTTGAGGCGAGCTTCCAGGCGCGACACATCCACGCCGTCGTTCTGCCCGAACGGCCGCGCCTTGCCCAGCTCCAGGGTGAACGCCTCGGCGCCCAGTTGCTCATAGGTAAAAGCAGAGAAGGTAATCGAGGTCTTGTTCTGCATCAGCACCGCTTCCATGCCGGCCGCACGCAGGCGCGCAAGCTCACGACGCGAATGCTGGCGCCCCTCCTTCCAGGGGTACAGGGCGAATTGCTCGATCTTCGAACCCCGAATCGCCGTATGCAAGTCGTAATGCAGGCGCGAACGGCCTGGCTGGCTGAAGAAGCTGCGGGCCAGTTGCTCAAGTTCAGCGGCACGCATGGCTTCGGGGCCGATATTTTTTTCATGACGGCCGTTGAACAGCCGGTTGATGTCCAGTTCGAGGTAACGCTCACCGCGACGCATCGCCTCGGGGTTGCCGAACAGGAACAGAATACGGTTGCGGGGTTTGATCTCCCCACGGGCGATGCCATGCAACAGGCGGTCGAGCAGTTCGATCGGCGCGGTTTCGTTGCCATGGATGCCGGACGACAGCAGCAGGTCGCTGCCGTTGTCCTTCGCTTCAGGCGGGCGGACTTCAAGTGCGCCCTCGCTGAGCCAGCGCATCTGCACGCCGTCGACAGTCAGTTGAATTTTTTGCGCCGGTTCGCGACCGGCGAGGGTCAGTTCAAGCAGTTTGCCGAGGGCGAGCATAAGCAGCTTCCTTAGTGGTTGCAGCCAGGACCGTGGACGTGATCGTCGTCATCGCCGTCGACGTCGGCCGGCTCCATTTCCAGTTGCAGGCTCATCAGGTTGGTGGCCAACGGGCGCATCAGCAGGTTGGCGTACTCGGCGTCGCCTTCTTCCACATCCACGCCGATCAGCAGCTGGCCACGGCCGTCGTGCTGGATCCAGATCTCCTTGCCCTGCCACACCACGGCAACGCGGGTGCAGGAGGTTTCCAGCTGGGTGCCGTCGGTATCTTCAAGGATCAGTTTCAGGGTGTCGGTGGTCATAAATAACTCTCGGTGGTGCGGCGTTAATTGAGCTGGAAAGGATAAACCGAGCCCAGTTTAAGGATTTGCGTCAGTTCATCCAGTGCCGTCCGGCACTCAAGCAGCAATTGCGGGTCAGCCAGGTCGGATTCACGCAGGCTGTCGCGGTAGTGCTTGTCGACCCATTGGGTCAGCGTGCCGTACAACGGTGCCGTCATGATAACGCCTGGATTCACCGCCGCCAGTTCCGTTTCATTCAAGGCCACTCGCAAGCGCAGGCACGCCGGGCCACCGCCGTTCTGCATGCTTTGCTTGAGGTCGAAGACTTTCACTTCGCGGATCAACCCACCGGACGCGGTCAAGCCTTGCAGGTACTGCCAGACGCGTTCGTTGGCGCGGCACTCTTCCGGCACGATCAGCAGCATCGAGCCGTCGGCGCGGCTCAGCAATTGGCTGTTGAACAGGTAGGAACGCACAGCATCCTCAACGCTGACCTGGGCCCGGGGTACGCACACCGATTGGAAATTGCCGCCCAGCTTGCCCAACTTGCCCTGCAACTCGGCCAGCATCTGTTCGGTATGGAGGAACGCGTCCTCGTGATAGAACAGCACCTCACCGTTGCCCACCGCGATCACGTCGTTGTGGAACACGCCGGCATCGATCACCGCCGGGTTCTGCTGAGCGTAGACCACGCCGTCATCGCTCAGGCCGTGCAGGCGCGCAACGGCTTGGGACGCTTCAAGCGTCTGGCGCGCCGGGTACTTCTGCGGCGCCGGGTAACGGGTGTCGAACGCACTGCGGCCGAACACAAAGAATTCAACGCCCGCCTCGCCGTACTCGCGGCAGAAGCGCGTGTGGTTGGCCGCGCCTTCATCGCCGAATTGCGCCACCGCCGGCAACGCCGAGTGGTGGGCGAAGTGTTTGGCATCGGCAAACATCGCCCCCAGCACGCGGCTGGTGGTCGGGTGTTCGATACTGCGATGGTATTTGCAGTTGAGGTTGGCGGCGGTGAAATGCACGCGGCCATCGGCCGTATCGGCGCTCGGGCTGACCGTGGCGGCGTTGGCCACCCACATGCTCGACGCGGAGCAGCTTGCGACCAACAACGGCATCGCCTGCTTGGCCGCCTGCTGGATCACTTGCGCATCGGTACCGCTGAAGCCCAGGTTGCGCAAGGCCGCCACGTCAGGGCGCTCCTGTGGCGCCAGCACGCCCTGCACAAAGCCCATGTCCATCAGCGCCTTCATTTTCTGCAGGCCCTGCAACGCCGCTTCCTTCGGGTTCGAAGACTGCTGGCTGTTGCTCTGGGACGCGACGTTGCCGTAGGACAAACCGCCGTAGTTATGGGTCGGCCCCACTAGACCGTCAAAATTGACTTCATAGGATTTCATCGGCGAGGCTCCACGAACATCTGTTTTTATAGGCATCAAATTACTTGAACACACCACAAATCAAGTGTGGGAGCGGGCTTGCTCGCGAATGGGGTGGTTCAGTCACCTGAGATGTCGAATGACACACCGCTTTCGCGAGCAAGCCCGCTTCCACATTTAGATAAGCGTAATCCCTGGCGTCAGGGTTGCCGGGACCACCAGGCTCGGGGTCTCAAGCGATGCCACCGGGTACGCACAATAATCCGCCGCGTAATACGCACTGGCGCGATGATTGCCCGAAGCCCCTACCCCGCCGAACGGCGCCGTGCTGGCGGCACCGGTCAGTTGCTTGTTCCAGTTGACGATACCGGCGCGGCTCTCCAGCCAGAACTGCTGGTAGCGCGCCTCGGAATCGGACAACAAGCCCGCGGCCAGGCCGTACTGGGTGTTGTTGGCCTCGGCAATCGCCGCGGCGAAATCAGCGTAGCGGATCACCTGCAACAGCGGGCCGAACAGTTCCTCATCCTCGCGCTCGGTCACGCCCGTCACGTCGATGATGCCCGGCGTCAGCAAAGCGGCCTGATCCTGCGGCTGGGTCATTTCCAACAGCGCCACGGCGCCATTGGCCAACATCAGCGCCTGGGCGTCCATCAAGGCCTTGGCCGCGCCGAGGGAAATCACCGAGCCCATGAACGGCGCCGGTTGCTGGTCGAACGCGCCGACCTCGATGCTCGAAGCGACCGCCACCAGGCGCGCCAGCAACGCGTCACCCCAGGCACCTTGCGGCACCAGCAAGCGGCGAGCACAGGTGCAGCGCTGGCCGGCAGAGATAAACGCCGACTGGATAATGGTGTAGACCGCCGCATCCACATCGGCCACTTCGTCCACCACCAGTGGGTTATTACCGCCCATTTCCAGGGCCAGGATCTTGTCCGGGCGCCCTGCGAACTGCTGGTGCAAGTGGTTGCCGGTACGACTGGAACCGGTGAAGAACAACCCGTCGATACCGGGGTTGGCCGCCAAGGCGATACCGGTTTCCCGAGCGCCCTGCAGCAGGTTCAGCACGCCCGCCGGCAAACCGGCTTCAATCCAGCATTGTACGGTCAGCTCGGCGACTTTCGGGGTCAACTCGCTCGGTTTGAACAATACGGTGTTACCCGCCAGCAAAGCCGGCACGATATGCCCGTTCGGCAAGTGACCGGGGAAGTTGTAAGGGCCGAACACCGCCACCACGCCGTGTGGCTTGTGGCGCAACACGGCAGTGGCGTCGCCCAGCGGGCCGCTCTTCTCGCCGGTACGCTCGCGGTAGCTCTGCACCGAAATCGCAATCTTGTTGGCCATGCTGGTGACTTCAGTCGCCGATTCCCACAGCGGCTTGCCGGTTTCTTCACCGATGCAGCGGGCGATTTCATCGGCACGACGCTCCAGGGTGGCCGCGAAGGTTTCCAGCACGCCGATGCGCTCTTCCAGCGGGCGCCTGGCCCACTCCGGGAATGCCTGGCGCGCAGCCTGCACGGCGGACTCGACTTGCTCAGCGGTGGCGCCATTGCCGGCCCACAGCACTTGCTGCGTCACCGGGTTGCGCGACTCAAACAGCTCACCCTGGCCGGCCAGCCAGCTACCTGCGATATACAGCGAATTCATTATTTCGACTCCCGAGCAGCAGACAACGGTACGGCGCGCACTTGATCACCCACGACCAGTTGCAGGCGCTTGGCGGTTTGTGGATCGACCACCAGGGTGCCTGCGGCCAAGCGGGCCGGTGCGGCGGTGATGCGGCAATCCTCGCGTTTGCGGTTATGAATCAGGAACGGCGTGGCGTCGTCCCCTGGCGTGCCGATGGCCAACACCAGCGACTGGCTGTCACGCACCGCACGGATCTTGCTGGTTTCACACTCCACCGCCGGGCCGGCGTCGAAGATGTCGACGTAACCCTGGTAGCTGAAACCTTCGCTCTTGAGCATGCTCAATGCAGGCTCGGTATCCGGATGGACCTTGCCGATCACATTGCGTGCGTCTTCGGACAGGAAGCAGCTGTACAGCGGAAACTTCGGCATCAACTCAGCAATGAACGCCTTGTTGCCCACGCCGGTCAGGTAATCGGCCTGGCTGAATTCCATCTTGAAGAAATGCCGGCCCAGACTCTCCCAGAACGGCGAGCGCCCGGCATCGTTGGACACGCCACGCATCTCGGCGATGATCTTGTTGCCAAACAGTTGCGGGAATTCGGCGATAAACAGCAGGCGCGCCTTGGCCAGCATGCGGCCGTTGAGGCCGGTGCGGTAATCGGCGTGCAAAAACAGCGAGCACAGTTCGGAATTACCGGTAAGGTCGTTGGCCAGGAACAGCGTTGGAATCTCGCGGTAGATATTCAACTCCTGGGAGGCGCTGACGGTCAGGCCCACCCGGAAGTTGTACCAGGGCTCGCGCAGGCCGACGGCGCCGGCAATGGCGGAAATGCCCACCACGCGGCCTTCGTCGTTTTCCAGCACGAACAGGTAATCGGCATCGCCGCGCCCGGCGTCGCCGCGAAAGGTTTTTTCCGCCCAGCCAACCCGATGGGTCAGGCGCTCTTCGTTGGCCGGCAAGGTGGTCAGACCGGTACCGGTGCTGCGTGCCAGATCAATCAGGGCCGGTAAATCGCTGCTGCGTACGGGACGAACGATCATGCTATCTCCTCGAACGGGCCGCCGTTGTCAGCCACCCGCGAAACTCTGTTTAAACCGGCTCTCAAACCGCAACGAGGCGCACGCTCGCGCCCTCGCCAACACCCAGGGCTTCGGCTGCCGCCAGGTCCAGGGTCACCGGTTTGCCGGGCGCGTAGTCCAACTCCAGCATCACCGCGCGGTAATCCTGCAACTGCGCATTACTCACCAGGTACTGGCGGCCAACACCCTTGGCCATCTCGCCGATCTTGACCGGCACCACACGGCTCTGGGCGATGGAACGAATGCCCGAAACCCGTGCGTGCAACGTCGGGCCGCCGTCGAAGATGTCGATGTAATGATCGGTCTCGAAGCCTTCGCGCATCAGGATGTCGAACGTGATCTGCGCACGCGGGTGCACCTGGCCCATGGCCTCCTGGGCTTCGTCCGGCAGCAATGGCACGTAGATCGGGTAGTGCGGCATCAGCTCGGCCAGGAAGGTGCGGCTTTTAAGCCCGCACAGGCGCTCGGCGGCGGCGTAATTGAGATCGAAGAAGTTGCGCCCGATGGCGTCCCAGAACGGCGAGTCACCGTGTTCGTCGCTGTAGCCGACAATCTCGGTCACCACCGAGTCGGCAAAGCGCTCGGGATGGCTGGCGACGAACAGCAGGCGGCCACGGGAATTGAGTTCCGACCACGGCGAACCGACCAGCTCCGGCACCACGTAGAAACTGGTGAGTAGGCTGTTGCCGGTGAGGTCGTGGCACTGGGAAAGCACGTGGATCTTGTTGTGGATCTTCAGCTCGCGCGAGGCGTGAACGAAGGTCTCATTACGAAAGCTGTAGAACGGCTCGGAATAACCCGCCGAAGCGACGATGGCCGAGCAGCCGGCGAGCTTGCCGGTCTCGGTGTCTTCCAGCACGAAGAAATAGCTCTCTTCACCGTTGAAACTCACCTCGGCCGCGAAGGACGCTTCGCTGGCGGCGATCTTGTCGCTCAAGCGTTCCACATCATCCGGCAAGGAGGTGACACCAATCGGGCTGTCCGCAGCCAGACGCTGTACCTCGCCCAGATCAGCCATTTGCGCGGGGCGCATCACCAGCATGGTGTCACTCCTTAACTCGAAAAACTCATAGGAAAAAAATACCGGACAGGTCCGGCTTCAACACAGGTCAGCAGCTGGGAGGGGTTTGCCCCCTCCCACATTGGCTCCGGTTCTGCCAATCAGCCTTGGGTCAGTGTTTTTACCGCACGCTCGAAACGATCCAGGCCTTCCTGGATGTCGGCGTCTTCCACCACCAGGCTCGGGGCGAAACGCACCACGTCAGGGCCTGCTTGCAGGATCATCAGGTTTTCTTTCTCGGCCGCGTTGAACACGTCCTTGGCCTTGCCCTTGAAAGCCTCACTCAGTACGCAACCGAGCAGCAGGCCCATACCCCGCACCTCGGTGAAGATGCCGTACTGCTTGCCGATCTGCTCCAGGCGCGCCTTGAACAGCGCATGCTTGGCGTTCACACCGGCCAGCACTTGCGGGGTGTTGATCACATCGATCACCGCTTCCGCCACTGCGCACGCCAGCGGGTTGCCGCCGTAGGTGGTGCCGTGGGTACCGACGACCAGATGCTTGGCCAGCGCTTCGGTGGTGAGCATCGCCGCGATCGGGAACCCACCGCCCAGGCTCTTGGCGCTGGAGAGGATGTCCGGCGTCACGCCGTAATGCTGGTAAGCGAACAGATGGCCGCTGCGGCCCATGCCGGTTTGCACTTCGTCGAAGACCAGCAGTGCATTGTGCGCATCGCACAACTCGCGTGCGCCTTGCAGGTAAGCCAGCTCGGCCGGCAGTACGCCGCCTTCGCCCTGGACCGGTTCCAGCACCACGGCGCAGGTCTTGTCCGAAACAGCGGCCTTCAGCGCAGCCAGGTCGTTATAAGGCACGTGGGTGATGCCGGTGATCTTGGGGCCGAAACCATCGGAGTACTTGGACTGGCCACCGACGTTGACCGTGAACAGGGTACGGCCGTGAAAGCTGTTCAGCGCAGCGATGATCTCGTACTTCTCGCTGCCGAACCGGTCGAACGCGACGCGACGTGCCAGCTTGAACGCGGCCTCGTTGGCCTCGGCGCCGGAGTTGCAGAAGAACACGCGCTCGGCAAAGGTGGCATCGATCAACTTATGCGCCAGGCGCAGGGCCGGCTCATTGGTGAAAACGTTGGAGACGTGCCACAGCTTGTTGGCCTGTTCGGTCAGCGCACCGACCAGCGCCGGGTGGGCGTGGCCCAATACGTTGACCGCGATGCCACCGGCAAAGTCGATCAGCTCGCGACCCGCCTGGTCCCACACGCGCGAACCTTCGCCACGCACAGGAATGAATGCGGCCGGTGCGTAGTTAGGCACCATGACCTGGTCGAAATCGGCACGTTGCACCGGGGCTTGCTCAACGGACATCGGAGTCTCCTGAAGAGGAACGCCTGCCTGAAACTGGCGGGCGATGCAGGGATTGTAAGGACAGTTTTCAGTAGGGCCTTGTCGCCAAGCGACAACTTCTTATAGCGCCAACCCCCGATTTTCGAGGGTTTACGTCAATGCGACAAATAGCGTCGCAATGGCGCAGTTTAAACCGCCCGGCGTGTTTGCGTCAGGGTCAATGGCCGCTCTAATTATCTAAGGCCAGGTGCTCCACACCGGCTGATTTACTGGTGCCCTTTCCATGGCACCAAGAGATTCGCCCCATGAGTACTCCTCCCGAGAGCCATTACGAACGCCTGAAAAATGCTATGCCCCAGTGGCTGGGCCAGGCGAGCGCGGCCAAACATCAGGCCCTGCGCCAAGCCAGGCCGCACCTGGGCAAGCCCTTGCAGGCGGCCACAGCCCGGCAACAAGCCTTGTTCAAACAAGCCACTGCCCAGCATTGGCGCGCACAGAACACAGTCGATGACGCGCTGAAAAACCTGCAAGATCCCAAGACCTACGCCAGGCCCCTGCTGCAAAACCTGCTGCGTCAACGCTTCGCGCTGAACCTGGACGTCGACGAGGTGTTCATCCGCCTCTATATCCCGCTGACCATTCCCTGGTTTGCGATCCGCTCTGGAGCGGCGCGCACCTGGACGGTGTCACTGCTCGATGCAGCGCTGCATAACTTCGATTACAAGGAAGCAGATGCAGGCTTCTACGAGCCCGACTCGACGTTTATCAGCCGCCCCTCGGCCACCGGCCAGTTCACCACCCTGCCCCATATCCGCGACGTCATGTCGATCAACGCGTTTGTGCGCCTGTGCCGCGAGTTGAACCTCGGCGCCACGTACGCGCACCACCTGCGCAACGCACTGGGGTTGAACACTCCGAGCGCCGGCAACAGCCTGGCGCTGAAAGTCGATACCAGCCAGCGCGCGGCCTTGCGCGCCGCACTGCAACTGGCGGACATCCGCGGCGACATCAAGCCGGACTTCGCCCAGGTGATCAGCGCCATGCTCGAAGGCGCCCCGCGCCTGAGCCTTGGGCAACTGCCGGTGCTCTGCCATACGTTCACCCTGTTGCAGACGCCACTGTGCGGCATCCTGTTGTTCGCTCCGGACCTGGAGCAGGCGCGCAGCTCACAACGGATCGTCGCCTACGTGCCGGACGATCCGCAGCACCCACTTAAGGAATACATCTCGCCCCTGGAGTTCAAACGCGAGCTGACCCGCCAACTGCGTAACGAGGACTACCAACTGTTCTTCAGCCGCTTTGTGCCCCATGAGCGTCTCGGTGTTTTTTTCTCCGGCCTGAGCCAGCGCCTGTCGAGCATCAACTGGCACCCACCGGAACCCGGCGCCAAGCATGGCATGTGGCGCAAAGAACCCACCCTCGACCCCAAACTGCAATTTGTCGCAACGCCCATTCCCGACGAGCCTTGGCGTTATCTGTATCGGCAGAAACTCAACAAGATCCTCAATGACGCACGCTCCCAGGCCGTCTCCACAGCCAACGCCGACAGCCAGGCACGCTGGGCCTTGTGGGACTCCTTCGTGGATATCGCCTCAACAATTCTCAACGTCGCACTGCTGGTGGTCACGCCGTTCATTCCCGGACTGGGCGAATTGATGATGGGGTACATGGCCTATCAACTGCTCACGGACGTCTTCGAAGGCGTGATCGACTGGGCCGAAGGGCTGACGGACGAAGCGCTCACCCACCTGGTCAACGTGGTGCAATCCATTGCGCAATTGGGCGTGTTTGCAGCGGGTAGCAGCCTCGCCGGCATCGCGATGGACAAACTGTTATCGGCCGAACAACGGGCCTTCATCGAGCGCTTCAAACCCGTGAGCCTGGCTGATCGTAGCCAGCGCTACTGGCAACCAGACCTCGGCCCGTACCAGCAACACCTCGACATCGCCCCGACGCTGAGCACCGATGAAAAAGGCCTGTACCCTGTGCGCGGTGAGTCAGTGCTGCCCCTGGAGGGCCGGCACTACAAGGTCGAGCCCGCCGACGACGGCCATTACGCAATCAAACACCCGACCCGCGCCGACGCCTATCGTCCCAGGCTGCGGCACAACGGGTCCGGGGCATGGCACACCGAACTCGAACAGCCCCTGACATGGGATCGCAAGACTCTGTTGCGGCGCCTCGGCCCCATCGCGCAAGGCTTGAGCGAAACCGACTGCGAGCAAGCCTTGCGCATCAGTGGTGTCAGCGAAGACACCCTGCGCAAGATGCATCACAACAGCGAGCCCATCCCGCCCATGCTTGAGGACACCCTGGTGCGGCTGCGCATCGACCGTGAGATCCAACAGTTGATCCAGCGCCTGCGCAGCGATGACCCGGCGCAATACAATGCCATCGACCCCCAACAGCAACTGCACTTGATGACCAGCTTCGGTTACTGGCCCAAGGACAAGACTCTGCAACTGCTGAACGCCCGCAACGAAGTGGTCTGGCAGATGGGTGAAAGCGATCAGCCGCTGGTGCAGATTCACGAAGCGCAACTGCAAAAGGGTGACTGGCTCAAAACCGTATTGCAGGCCCTGAGCCCCGAGGAACTCAGCCGCCAGTTCGGCGAACGCACCGGCGACCCACAATTGAGCCTGGAGGCCCGCACCCGACACCTGCGCAAAGCCCTCGCCGATATCGCCGAGCGCAAGCGTGCATCGCTGTTCGAATCACGTTACGGCCCCTCGCAGACCGCCAACCACCCAGCGGCCCAGCGCATCCTGGACACCTCGCCCGACCTGCCCGCCAGCGTCGCCCACCACCTGCTGCGCCAGGCCAGCGGCGCGGAACTTGCCCAACTGGACGCCCGCCGTGTCCCGCCACGCCTGGCCGACCTGGCTCGTGCGGCGCTGGACGAGGTACGCGTGACCCGCGCCTACGAAGGCCAGCAACTGGACAGCGTGCAGACCATCGACAGCGACCGCCTGGCCCTGAACGCTCTGCGGCTGCTGCCCGGTTGGTCGGACCAGGTGCGCCTGGTGGCGCGCCATGATTCACCCCGCGGTTCGATCTGGAACGAGGTAGGCGTCGAGGACGCGCCGTTGCGCCGCACATTGGTACGCCGGGATAACGGCCGTTATGTCGCCTATGACGACGACACAGCGCTGTGCGCTGAAACCGACCTGTACAGCGCCATCCTGCACGCCTTGCCCGATCGCCAGCGCGAGGCGCTGGGCATTCAGATTGACCAGGGCGCCGAATTGCAGCAGCGTTTGCGTCGACACCCACTGGCACGCAATGAAGTACGCCGTGTCTTGGCCAGCGGCGCTCCCAAGGAGCCATCGACCGACACCCTCAAGCACCTTGGCAGCGACGATGGTTACCGCGCACACACCCCAAGCCCGAACGCCCCGCTGCTGTACCCGCGCGCCCGGGCATTGTATCCAGCGTTGAGCGACGAGCAGATCGGCGCCCTGCTCGAACACCTGCAAAGGCAGCCCGGCGGTGCATCAGTGCGGCTCGAGGCGCTCACCGAGGAATATCAGCAATTGGAAACCGAGCTGCACAACTGGCAGCAAACGGTGCCCACCGAACATCCGCAAACCGGTGCCGCGCTCACGCCGCGCCAGCAAGCCTACGAACGCCAGAATCGCCAGCGCATCGCGCAATTACTCAAGCGTTGCTGGCGCCGAGGCACCGAGCTCGACGATTACTTCGAAGACCCGAGCCGGGACGGCTATATGTTGCGCCTGGATTTTCCGATCATCGGCGAGCTGCCCACACTGAATGCCAATTTCGAACATGTGTCGTTGCTGTCCATCAGCGGCAACGAAGGCACCCAAGGCGTGACCGCCTTTATCAACCAGTTTCCACGGCTGCGGCACCTGGAAGTCAAAGACGTCCCCATGGACGATCTGCCGCCTCAACTCAGCAGCCTGCCTCACCTCAACACCCTGGGGCTGTCCAACTGCAACATCACCCTCACGCCTGCCAGCCATGCCCGCCTGGCGAGCATGAGCCACTTGCAGACGCTGTCACTCAATGGCAATCCCCTGGGCCTGACGCCCAGCGTTGAGGCGATGCCGGAATTGGTGGCCCTGGACCTTGCCGACACCGGTATCGATCGCCTGCCGCCCGGCCTGCTGACCCGCCCGGAGCTGCAGGCCGCGCTGTTGAACGGCAACCAGATCCGCGACGTACCCGCCGCGCTGTTCGAACTCCCCCCTGAGGCCAGCGTGCACTACGATCTTTCCGACAACCCGCTGTCACGGGCGAACCTGGAGCAGGTCAAGGAGTACTACCAACGCCACGGCACGTTCTGGGAGGTCGATGCTATGCCCGTCGACCTGCAAGATACACAACGGCTTTACCCGTCGATGGACAAGGACGAAGCCACACGCTTCATCTATTCACTCCCCGGTGATATTGAGGCGGGTAAACGCGAGCTGGCGCGCCTGGCTGGAGAACTGGAAACCTTGCAGCAGGAGCTGGGCGCCTGGTCACAGGCCCCCGACCTGACCTCCCTGGAACTGGCGCGCAGAATGGCGCTGCATGTGCAGCTGGAAAAAGCCTGGCGCCGCGAACCCGCCCAGGAAACCCGCCACGTTCGCACCCTCAACATCAGCCAGACCTTGGCCGGTGAATTGCCGCGCCTGAGTGCACGGTTCAAGCACATAGGCTCGTTGATCATGCACGGCAACGGTGGCCCGATGGACGTCGGCGAGTTTCTCCAAAGCTTTCCGGCCCTGGATATCCTCGACATCGAACACGCGACGCTGGAGGACATCCCGCCGCGTATCTTCGAGCTGGAAACACTGACTTTCCTGGGCCTGCCGGACTGCTCGCTCAAGCTCAGCGACACCAGCCGTGCGGCCCTGCAAAACATGAACCGCCTGGAATACCTGGACCTCAGCCAAAACCCCAACCTAGGGCAACTGCCGGAGTTCAAGGCGATGCCGGCACTGTCCAGCGTCCTGCTGAAAAACGTCGGCCTCACGCAAGTGCCCTCCGACCTGCTCATCGACGTGCCGCGCAGCGCGGTCAACCTCAGCGACAACCAGATCACCGAGATGCCGGCGGCCGCTTTCACCCTGCGCGCCGAAGCCGCCAGCGCGTTCGACCTGTCCGGCAACCCGTTATCCAAAGTGACCCTGGAGCAGATCAAGAGCTACTGCCAGCGCACCCAGGAATCCTTCAATGCCACGGCTCCCGAAGCCGAGCGTGTGCGCCTGCAACAGCTATACCCGACGCTGGTCGAAAGCGAAGCGGATCGTTTTATCTTCCGCCTGCCCGGCGATATGGACGCGATCACCCCGACCCTGGCGCGCCTTGAAGCCGAGTATGCCCAGCTCAATACCGACCTCGATCAATGGGTGCTGGATGTGCCACAGCGCCATCCTGTCGACAACAGCCCGCTCGATGACGCCGCCCGCGCCCACCAACAATTGCTGCGCGACAATTTCAAAATGCTGGTAGAGCAAGCCTGGCGTCGCGAGAGTGCGGAGGATGAAGAGAGCCTGGTGGATGAGTTCACCCATTCATTACTGCTCGACACCCCGGTGATGGGTGAGCTGCCGTCACTGAGTGCGCGGTTCGAGCATGTGTCGTGGTTTGAATTGACGGGCAACGGCACTACCACCCAGGTTGACGGTACGCTGCGCTGTTTTCCGGCGCTGCAAACCCTGGCACTGAGCCAATGCCCGGTGGGCAGCCTGCCCGAACCGATCTTCAGCATGCCCAAGCTGGCCAGCCTGGAATTGACCCAATGCGGCATCCGCCTGACGCCGTTGTCAGCCCGCTCCTTCAACGACCTGGCGGCGCTGGAGTTCGTCGACATGAGCGATAACCCGCTGGGGGAAACCCCAGACGTCAGCAGCTTGCACAACCTGAGCTCGCTGCACCTGCGCAATGCCGGGCTCAAAGCGATGCCGGAGGGAGTTTTCCAGCTCAAGGCGTTGCACACGCTGGACTTGAGCGGCAACCAGATCGAAGACATCGGCGCGGGTTTGCTGGAGACCGATACGGTGTTTCATGAAGACAGCGACCTGAGTAACAACCCGCTGTCGGCACAGAGCCTGGCGTACCTGCGCGAGTATTACCAACGTACCGGCATTGACTTCAATGTGCCCCAGGCCACGCTGGATGAAACCGGAGCACCACTATCGCCCGCGCAGCCCCGGCCACAGGAGGAATAACCGCCCCTTCGGGCTAGCCAGGGTGAGCCGTGCTCAACCGCGTTCGGACGGTACCGAGGACAATTCGAACGGGCTGCTGCTGCGACGCTGGTTGCGGTCTTCACGCGGGGTCGCGCCGAAGAAGTTGCGGTAGGCGCTGGAGAAATGCGGCCCTGAGGAGAAACCGCACGACAGGCCGATCTGGATGATCGACTTGCTGGTTTGCATGAGCATCTGGCGGGCCTTGTTCAGGCGCAGTTCCAGGTAGTACTGGCTGGGGACACGATTGAGGTACTGCTTGAAGATGCGTTCGAGTTGTCGTCGCGACACGCAGACGTGCTGGGCAATTTCGTCAGTGGTCAGCGGCTCTTCGATATTGGCTTCCATCAACAGAACCGCCTGGGTCAGCTTGGGATGGCTGGAGCCCAGGCGGTTTTGCAGTGGAATACGCTGGCGCTCGCCGCCTTCGCGGATGCGCTCCACCACCAGTTCCTCGGACACCGCGCCGGCCAGTTCGGCGCCGTGGTCACGGGCCAGCACTGCCAGCAACAGGTCGAGCACCGACATGCCGCCACAGGCGGTCAGGCGGTCGCGGTCCCAGTCGAACAGATGGCTGGTGGCGATGACCTTGGGGAAGCGCTCGGCGAAATCATCCTGCCAGCGCCAATGCACGGCAGCGCGGTAACCGTCGAGCAGGCCGAGCTGGGCCAACGGGTAGACACCTGCCGACAAACCGCCGATCACGCAGCCTGCCCGCACAAGCTGCTTGAGCGCCGTGCTCAGTTGAGAGGCGATCACCGTCGGCGGCTCGTCCGCCAGCAGGAACAGCTTCTGGAAACCTTCGAGCTTGCCCGCCCAAGCCTCGCCCGGCAATTGCCAGGCGCCGTCGGCAGCCGGTTCCGCGTGCAGGAACGACAGTTCGTAGACCACGTCCGGATGCACCCGTTGGGCAATACGCAAGGCCTCCTCAGCCAGCGCCAGCGTCAGTGCTTTTGTGCTGGGCCAGATCAGGAAACCAATTCGATGGGCAGTCATGGAAGGCTATCCGAAGCGAGTAACAATAATGGAGACAAGGGCCAATGCTAGCCCGGAAACGAACACAAATCTCAAAAACTGATGAAGATCAATGTGGGAGGGGGCTTGCTCCCGACGGCGGTGTGTCAGCCAACAGATTGGTATCTGATTTACCGCTATCGGGAGCAAGCCCCCTCCCACAGGGGTAGCTATTTCAGGCTGCCGGACAGGAACTGCTGCAAACGCTCCGACTGCGGGTTCACCAACACTTCGCGCGGGTTGCCGCATTCTTCGACGATGCCTTTGTGCAGGAACACCAACTGGTTCGACACTTCACGGGCAAAGCCCATTTCGTGAGTGACCACCACCATGGTGCGGCCTTCCAGGGCCAGGTCCTGCATCACCTTGAGCACTTCGCCGACCAGTTCCGGGTCAAGCGCCGACGTCGGCTCGTCAAACAACATCACCTCCGGCTCCATCGCCAGGGCACGGGCAATCGCCACGCGCTGCTGCTCGCCGCCGGACATGTGGCCGGGGAATGCATCCTTACGATGGCCCACACCCACCTTGGCCAGGTAGTGCTCGGCCTTTTCACGCGCTTCTTTCTTCGACACACCCAGCACGTGCACTGGCGCTTCCATCACGTTTTCAATGGCGGTCATGTGCGACCACAGGTTGAAATGCTGGAAAACCATGGACAGGCGCGAACGCATGCGTTGCAGTTGCTTGGGGTCGGCGGCCTTCATGGCGCCGTCCTTGCCGGCGACCAGCTTCAGCTCTTCGTTGTTGAGCAGGATCTTGCCGGCGTGGGGTTGCTCGAGCAGGTTGATGCAGCGCAAAAAGGTACTTTTGCCCGAGCCACTGGAACCGATGATGCTGATCACATCACCGGCCGCGGCGGCCAGGGACACGCCTTTGAGCACTTCATGACTGCCATAGCGTTTATGCAGGTCTTGGACTTCAAGTTTGTACATGCGGTCGGTTCTCACAAAAACAGGTGGTCAGTCGTTGAGCAAGCGCCCGTGACGCAGCGCTTCGCGCCCCGCCACCTTGGCCAGCCAGAAACCCGCTTGGGCATAACGTAGCCGTTCAACGGCAAACAACACCCCGGACGTGCCCGCGCAAACAATACTCACGCGGTCGGTCAGGGGATCAATCACTTCAAAAATCGGTTCGCCGGTTTCCACCCAGTCGCCGGCTTGACGCAGGTAACTGATCACCCCGGCGTGGGGTGCAAACAACAACTCGGTGCCTTCGAAAGGCACGCCTTCGCACGGTTCGTACTGTGGCGCGGGCCACTGCCCCTTGATCAGGCCCTGTTCAGCGAGAAACGCAAGGATGCCTTCGGCATGGAAGATCGCTTCGTCACGGCCGGTATCGGCCTGGCCGCCCAGCTCCAGCGTCGTCGCCAGGCACGCCAGCGGGATCTGCGCCTCAGGGAACAAGCGGGACAGGCGCAGCCACGGCAGCGAACAGGCTTCATCAAACGAGCTGCCGCCGGAATCCTCGGCCAGCAGGCCGACTTTCACATTCAAGTGCGCCGACAACGAACGCCACTGCGGCCAGTGCTGGGGCAGCGCATACATGTGCAACGCCGCCTGCGCATCGCAGTGCAGGTCCAGCACCACATCGGCGGTGCAGGCATGGCTGAGCAAGACGCGCTGCATGCCTTGCAGCTGGCTGCTCGGTGCCGGCAGGGCGTCGAGTGCATCGGTCATCGCCTGGCGAATCATGCGCACATTGGCGTGAGGGTCATCGCCCAGCTTGCCGGCGAGCAACGCGGCGACCGGCTCGCTCAACTCGACGAAATCGCGGTTGAAATTCTTGCCGCTGCCCACCTCAAAACGGCCCTGGTGAGCACCTTGCAACAGTTGCCCCAGGCCCATCGGGTTGGCCACCGGCACCAGCTCGATCACACCGTTGAGGGCGCCCTGGCGCTCCAGTTCGATGAGACGCTTTTTCAGCTCCCAGGCGGCGCGCATCCCCGGCAACTCGTCGGCGTGCAGGCTGGCCTGGATATACGCCTTGCGCTCGCCGCTGCCGAAACGAAAGACGCTCAGTTGGCGCTCGCAACCCAGGTGGCCCCAGGGCAACAGGTGATCGATACGTTCCATCTCAATGCTTCCTTGGAGCCAGGTAGCTCAGCCAGCGGCGCTCGGCCAACTTGAACAGGCGCACCAGGATGAAGGTCAGGCACAGGTAGAACGCGCCGGCCGTGATATAGGCTTCGAACGGCAGGTAGAATTGGGCGTTCACCGTGCGCGCGGCACCGGTGATGTCGATCAGCGTGACGATGGACGCAAGGCTGGTGGTCTGCAGCATCATGATCACTTCGTTGCTGTACTGCGGCAGTGCACGACGCAGGGCCGACGGCAGCAGGATGCGGCGGTACAGTTTAGAGCGCGACATGCCCATGGCCTTGGCCGCTTCGATCTCGCCATTGGGCGTGGCCTTGAGGCTGCCAGCGATGATTTCGGCAGTGTAGGCGCTGGTGTTGATCGCAAACGCCAGGCACGCGCAGAACGTGGCGCTGGACAGCAGCGGCCAGAGGAAGCTTTCGCGTACGGCGTCGAACTGCGCCAGACCGTAGTAGATCAGGAACAGCTGCACCAGCATGGGCGTGCCGCGAATGACATAGGTGTAGAGCCACGCCGCGCCGTTGACGATCGGCTGCTTGGACACCCGCATCAAGCCCAGCGGCAAGGCGGCGAGCAGGCCGAAAAACAGCGAGATGGCGAGCAATTTCAGGGTGGTGACCAAACCGCCGAGGTACAGCGGCATGGCCTCCCAGATGACGTTGTAGTCGAAGATCATAGATCAGCCGCCCTTACGCCTACCGAGTAGCGCTTCTCAAGATGACGCAAGGCCAGCAACGACACGCTGGTGATCACCAGGTACATCGCCGCCACTGCGAGGAAGAAGGTAAAAGGTTCGCGGGTGGCGTCTGCCGCCTGCTTGGCCTTGAACATCATGTCTTGCAGGCCCACCACCGAAATCAGCGCAGTGGCCTTGGTGAGTACCAGCCAGTTGTTGGTGAAGCCGGGGATCGCCAGCCGGATCATCTGCGGCACCATCACCCGGAAAAACACCTGGAAGCTGCTCATGCCATACGCCAGACCGGCCTCGGCCTGCCCCTTGGGAATGGCCATGAAGGCACCGCGGAAGGTTTCCGACAGGTAGGCGCCAAAGATGAAGCCCAGGGTGCCGATACCGGCCGCCAAGGGGTTCAAGTCAATATAGTCGTCGTAGCCGAGCATCGGCGCGACGCGGTTAAGCAGGTCCTGACCGCCGTAGAAAATCAGCAGGATCAGCACCAGGTCGGGAATCCCACGGATGACCGTAGAGTACAAATCACCCAGCCAGGCCAACCAGCGCACCGGCGACAGGCGCAACGCGACCCCGATCAGACCCAGAACAATGGCCAAGGCCATGGACGACAAGGCGAGCTGAAGCGTCAACCATGCGCCATCGAGGATGACGGCCCCGTAGCCTTTCAACATGATTCAGGTCCTCGAAAAGGGGGATGAAAAAATGGCGCAAACCGCAGGAATTCTGTTGCTTGCGCCATTCTGGACAGACAGCTGCGACGAGTTATTTAGGGTCAGCGCCGTAAATATCGAAGTCGAAGTATTTGTCCTGGATTTTCTTGTATTCGCCGTTGGCACGGATCGCTGCGATGGCCGCGTTGATCTTGTCCAGCTCGGCCTTGTCGCCTTTGCGTACAGCGATGCCGATGCCGTCGCCGAAGTACTTGGCGTCGGTGAACTGTGGGCCTACGAACGCGTAGCCTTTACCGGCCGGGGTTTTCAGGAAGCCGTCCTGCAGCAGGGTGGCGTCAGCCACGGTGCCGTCGAGGCGACCTGCTTCCACGTCCAGGTAGATTTCGTTCTGCGAGCTGTAAGGCACAACCGTGGCGCCTTTAGGGGCCAGGACTTCCTTGGCGAAGCGATCGTGGATCGAACCGCGTTGCACGCCGATTTTCTTGCCTTTCAATTCATCCAGGCTGTCGCTGACCGTGGTGCCTTCCTTCATCACCAGCTGCGCTGGGCTCAGGTAGTAGCGGTTGGTGAAGTCCACGGACTTCTTGCGGTCGTCAGTGATGGACATGGACGACAGGATCGCGTCGATCTTGCGCACTTTCAATGCCGGGATCAGGCCGTCGAACTCTTGCTCGACCCACACGCACTTGACCTTCATCTCTTCGCACAGGGCGTTGCCGATGTCGTAGTCAAAACCCACGATGTTGCCATCCGGCGCCTTCGAGGCAAACGGAGGGTAAGCCGCTTCGATACCAATCTTCAGGGGCTTTTCATCAGCGAAGGCCTGCATGGACAGCACGGACAGCGCCAGGGCGCCCAACAGCACAAGTTTCTTCATCTTGGGACTCCATCGGTATAGGGCAAAAAGCAGTATGAGCCAGGGCCCACGATGCGACTTAAGTGAAACCGAATAGCGGTGCTGCGCCCTACGCGGTGTAAACCTGCGACGACGAGCGAGTGATCGGCATTCTAACGACAGGCCGGAAGCCGATATTTCCTCAATGCGACAACAATTTACAGAAGCACCGAGAAAGCGGTTCCAGCACATTGACAGCCTCTGTTTTTTATGCAGAGACAAAAGATATTAAACCTGTTGATGCTGCAAGTTGCGGGCCTATTATTCGCAAACCCTTCTAGCACGGCAAGTCTGGCGTTTAATCTTATTTCCTGGGGTGTCTAAAACGCGGTTTTTCGGGGCATTGGCGTAGCACATTGCCCCAGGTTTGGGCGGCAGGTTACACATCCAGGTGCGACGGTAACATTCAGAAACGTCCTACGAGAGAAACCGATATTTATTGAACTCCACCCGATCGTCCCCACGCTCCGCGTGGGAACGCCTCCTGTGACGCTCCGCGTCACGACCTCAAGAGCGGACGCGGAGCGCCCAGGGCTGCATTCCCACGCAGAGCGTGGGAACGATCACCCATGTAAAAAGCCCCACTCGGCTCACACCGAATGGGGCTTTGTCCAACCTGCCTCGCCTTACGCGGCGTTCATGGTCTTGTGGGTTTCAATCAAATGCGCCACCACGCCTGGATCCGCCAGCGTGGAGATATCGCCCAGCCCGTCATACTCAGCCGTGGCAATCTTGCGCAGGATACGCCGCATGATTTTGCCTGAACGCGTCTTCGGCAAGCCTGGCGCCCACTGGATCACATCCGGCGATGCAATCGGCCCGATCTCCTTGCGCACCCAGTTTTTCAACTCCAGGCGCAGCGCTTCGGTCGGCTCTTCGCCATTCTTGAGGGTGACATACACGTAGATGCCCTGCCCCTTGATGTCATGGGGCACACCCACTACCGCCGCTTCCGCGACTTTAGGGTGGGCAACCATGGCGCTTTCGATCTCGGCGGTGCCCATGCGGTGGCCGGACACGTTCAACACGTCATCCACGCGCCCGGTGATCCACCAGTAACCGTCTTCATCGCGACGGGCGCCGTCGCCGGTGAAGTACATGCCACGGAAGGTCTTGAAATAGGTGTCGACAAAACGGTCATGGTCGCCGTACAGCGTACGCGCCTGGCCTGGCCACGAATCGAGGATCACCAGGTTGCCTTCGGCAGCCCCCTCGATGATGTTGCCCAAGTTATCCACCAACGCCGGCACCACACCAAAGAACGGACGCGCCGCCGAACCCGGCTTGAGCGCGTGGGCACCCGGCAGCGGGCTCATCAGGGTGGCGCCGGTCTCGGTTTGCCACCAGGTATCGACAATCGGGCAACGGGATTGGCCGACGTTCTTGTAGTACCAGTCCCACGCTTCAGGGTTGATCGGCTCACCCACCGAACCGAGCAGGCGCAGGCTGCTACCATCGACGCCTTCGCAGGCCGCAGTGCCGGAGGCCATCATGGCGCGGATTGCGGTCGGCGCGGTGTAGAGGATGTTGACCTTGTGCTTGTCGACGATCTTGCCCACCCGGGTAATGTCCGGGTAGTTCGGCACGCCTTCGAACAGCAAGGTGGTCGCGCCATTGGCCAGCGGGCCATAGACAATATACGTGTGGCCAGTGACCCAGCCGACGTCGGCGGTGCACCAGTAGATTTCACCCGGGCGGTAGTCGAACACGCGCTCGTGGGTCAGGGCGGCGTAGAGCAGGTAGCCACCCGTGGTGTGCTGCACGCCCTTCGGCTTGCCGGTGGAACCCGAGGTGTAGAGGATGAACAGCGCTTCTTCGGCACCCATCTCCTTGGGCGCACACACGGTGCCGGCCACTTTCATCAGGTCTTCGTACCAGATGTCGCGATGCTGGTTCCACTTGATCGCGCCATTGGTGCGCTTGCACACGATGACCTTCTGGATACTGTTGGTTTCCGGGTTGGTCAGGGCGTCGTCGACGTTGGCCTTCAGCGGAATCTTCTTACCGGCACGAATACCTTCGTCGGCAGTGATCACCACCTTCGAGCGACAGTCGATAATGCGACCGGCCAGGGCTTCCGGGGAGAAACCGCCGAAGACCACCGAGTGAATCGCACCGATGCGGGTACACGCCAGCATGGCGACCACGGCCTCGGGGATCATTGGCATATAGATAGTCACCACGTCGCCGCGGTGTACATCCTGGCCGCGCAGGGCGTTGGCGAACTTGCAGACTTGTTCATGCAGCTCGCGGTAGGTGATGGTGCGGCTTTCGGAAGGGTCATCGCCCTCCCAGATGATCGCCGCCTGGTCGCCACGCTCGGCAAGGTGACGGTCCAGGCAGTTGTAGGAAACGTTCAGGGTGCCATCGGCAAACCATTTGATATCGACATGGTGGTCGTCGAAAGAGGTCTGCTTCACCGCGGTGAAAGGCTTGACCCAGTCAAGACGTTTGGCTTGCTCGCGCCAGAAGCCATCGGGGTTGACCACCGACTGCTGGTACATGGCCTTGTAGGTCGCCTCGTCGGTCAGCGTATTGGCTGCTACTTCGGGGCGAACGGGGTACAGGGAAGCCGCACTCATCTTTCTTACCTCGGTGACAATCGTTGTTTTTGTATGGCCCCTGTTTTAGCCGGGGCCGGTCTATAGAACCATTCGACGATGGTAGTAACAAGCCCCTACAAATTGCCCTGATATGCCGATTTGCCGCTCTGGCCCGCGCCCTGTGGCGCTTTCACGGTTTGTGAAAAAACCTTTACCACGGGATTGTTACAAAAACCGCCAAAAGTGTTTATCAAAACCACGGGTATATGAATATAACCCGCAGGCCTAAAATCAACTTCGCCAACCAAGGCGCTGTGCTCGACACAGCAGTGATTAACAACGCAACAGCCCCCACGAAGGCAACGTTAATCCGAACTTCCAACTTTTAAGTTACACACGTGGCCTCACAAGGGCCCCGTGACCCCTTTCGCCCTGAAGAAGGTAAATGAAGAAATGAAAGTGTTCGCAGTCATGGCTCTCAGCAGCTTGTTCGCCACCGCCGCCCTCGCCGACGAGGCCCCGACAGAACTGGCCAGCCAGAATGCCCCCATTGTTGAGGATTACACCTACAGCACCCACTTGGACGTGGCAAAAGTATTGTCCATGAGCAATATCCCGGAAGTCTGTGAAGTTGTACCGGTAAAAATGGAATATGAAGACTCGCAAGGTCAACGGCATATTCTGAACTATCAAGTCATGGGTAACGGCTGCTCTAACGGGTAATAACTTCTTTAATTAGATTCAATCCCGGATCTTGGTCGCCGCAAGAAATCATTCTTGCGGCCAAGAACCCATCGCTGCCGCACCACCATCAACCTGTGGGAGGAGACTTGCTCCCGATGACCTGAGCCGCCACACCCACCTTACAAAGCCCTACCCTGCCCTACCTGCCCCCGCTTACAAAATCCCCTCACCGCCCGTCAAAAAAATCCAATCCCGGCAAAGCCTTGCAAACACACGCTTTGGCCGCAGACCACGGCATTTTGGTGCCCCCAAGTGACCATCCGCCGCAACACAAAGCCGAATTTTTCCCTATAATGCGCGGGTAAATCGGGCCTGCAATATCCCTTTACACAGGGATGAAGAGCCAGACCTGAGGCCTCCCCTGGAGCAAGCATCTGTCGCTCCACGCCTCAAGCCTCACGCAGAGCACCCGAACACCTGATTGCGTTTAATGCGTGCGCTAGCTGCAACAAACGATTCCTTAAGATCCACCGCGGCCTCTGGGCCGTGTGAACACCCAACCATCCGGTTTCACACGGGCACTTTGAGCCCTCACGCAGGAGACGACACGTCATGCTGAGCTGGGACGAATTCGATAAAGAAGAAGACGGCGAAGTCGCCGCCAAAGGCGCCAACGCCGGCCACGCCACCGAAGCCAACATGGACCGCCTCGACGGCGCCGGCGCTGCCGCCGCGGTTGAAGCCCGCGCCGTCACCGCCAGTGACTCCGCCGCCATCGTGCGCGCCAAGGCCGCCCTCGACAAACTCGACATCGCCGAAGGCCTCGCCGAACTCGAAGGCGCCTCCGCCCGCGTCGCCGTTGACGAAAAACGCATGATCAACTGCCGCGCCGACCTCAACCAGCTCGTGCCTTTCAAGTACGACTGGGCCTGGCAGAAATACCTCGACGGCTGCGCCAACCACTGGATGCCGCAAGAGGTCAACATGACCGCCGACATCGCCCTGTGGAAAAACCCCGAGGGCCTGACCGACGACGAACGCCGCATCGTCATGCGCAACCTCGGCTTCTTCTCCACCGCCGACTCGCTGGTCGCCAACAACCTGGTGCTGGCCGTGTACCGCCTGATCACCAACCCGGAGTGCCGCCAGTACATCCTGCGCCAGGCCTTCGAAGAAGCGATCCACACCCACGCCTACCAGTACTGCATCGAATCGCTGGCCATGGATGAAGGCGAGATCTTCAACATGTACCACGAGATCCCATCGGTCGCAAAAAAAGCCGCCTGGGGCCTGAAATACACCCGTTCGATCTCCGATCCGAAGTTCGAAACCGGCACCGTCGAGACCGACAAGGAACTGCTGCGCAACCTGGTCGCCTACTATTGCGTGCTGGAAGGCATCTTCTTCTACTGCGGCTTCACCCAGATCCTGTCCATGGGCCGCCGCAACAAAATGACCGGCGTCGCCGAGCAGTTCCAGTACATCCTGCGCGATGAGTCGATGCACCTGAACTTCGGTATCGACGTGATCAACCAGATCAAAATCGAAAACCCGCACCTGTGGGATGCCGAGATGAAGGAAGAAGCGACCCAGATGATCCTGCAAGGGACGCAACTGGAGATCGAATACGCTCGCGACACCATGCCTCGCGGCGTGCTGGGCATGAACGCGGCGATGATGGAAGACTATTTGAAGTTCATCGCTAACCGTCGTTTGTCGCAGATTGGTCTTAAGGAAGAGTACCCAGGCACCACCAACCCGTTCCCGTGGATGAGCGAGATCATGGACTTGAAGAAAGAGAAGAATTTCTTCGAGACTCGGGTGATCGAGTACCAGACCGGCGGCGCGCTGAGCTGGGACTGATTCCCCCAAAGCCAGGCAGTATCAAAAAGCCCTGACTCGTTCAGGGCTTTTTGTTTTCTAGTGAACGCAAAGTTGGCGTTGAATCGCCATTTCTTGAAGTACATCACATCAAGCTCCTCGCCCAGAAGGGTTCGGATCGCATCACCAATGCTGTAGCCTTGTGCCCCAATTGCCATCAGCGTTGTCACCGGTCGAGTGATCGGGAGGCTTTTACCGAAGGGCTTTACGCCAAGATCGGAAGATTGGCACGGGAGTAGACTCCTGCTGTCACACCTGATGCACGCTTAAACATTTAGATAGGACCGAGGCCACCCGTGAACCCAGACATGCTCGAAGCCGGCCCCGCTGACGCCAAAGTACTCTCCGTCTTTGACTTCGACGGCACGCTGACCCACCACGACAGTTTTGTGCCCTTCCTCAAGTTTGCCTTTGGCCCCGGTGAGTTCTATGGCCGGATGGTCAAGCTGGCGGTGCCGGGGCTGCGCTTTTTGGTGCGGCAGATCAGCCGGGATGAGTTGAAGGCACAGCTGATTCGCACCTTTATGACCGGGGTGGAGAAGGCGTGGGTTCAGCAGCAGGCCGAGGCGTATTGCCAGCGCTATTGGAGCAAGTTGATGCGCCCCAAGGGCTTGCAGTCGGTGGCCGACGAGGTGAACTCGGGGGCCGTGGTGACGCTGTGTTCTGCGTCGCCGGCGCTGGTGTTGCAGCCGTTTGCGAATCGGCTGGGGATCAAGTTGATTGGCACTGAGCTTGAGGTGGTTGATGGCGTATTGACCGGCAAGCTCACCGGGAATAACTGCCGCTGTGAGAACAAAGTGCTGCGGCTTGAGGCGGTGTATGGCGACCTGGGGGAATACCGGCTGCGGGCCTGGGGCGATACGCGCGGGGATCGAGAGTTGTTGGCAGCGGCGCAGGATGCGCATTTTCGGCATTTTCATGCGAAGAAGAAAAAGCGGGATCGGTTGCAGTGATGACGTGGGTGGGGTTGGCAGGAAGTCTGCACTAGACGCCTAACCAGTTTTCCACAATCAAGCCATTTACGCGCGTGAACTCACCTTCATTGTTAGTAACCAAGACCAAGCCTGAGCTTCTAGCGTGCCCGGCAATGTGTAGGTCATTGACGCCGATAGGCGTGCCCTTTTTCTCCAGATCTGAACGTATCGAGCCGTAGTGAAAAGCGGCCTTGTCGTCGTAGCTAAAGACATTGAGCCGGGAAGAGAAGTCTTCCACGGCTCGCGTATTTTTTTCTACGAACTGACTCTTTTCTGCGCCATGCATCAGCTCAGCAGGGTGATGAAAGAGAGATCACCGTACGCCCAACATTGGCATTGAATTTTTCCAATATTTCGATCGGACGACGCTTGATGATGTAGATCACGATGTTGGTATCAAGCACGTACTAATCATCAAAAGACTCTCGTTCTTGCTGGGTTTGATCGGCACGTTCCTCCATGAAATCTTCAGATACCGATTCACTGGCAAGAAAAAAGCTGTCCCAAGTGTTTTCAACAGGCGAAATGATCAGCTCTCTTCCCACAGCACGGACCTCCACGGTCTTCACTCCCGCAGGAAAACGCATGTCGGCAGGGATGCGAATATTTTGCGTACGGTTGTTAGTAAAGACGGTTCCAGAAGACATAGAGAACACCTCTCTGGGTAAGGAAAGACTGGGAAGAATGATGATTCGAGAATGCTCTATTTCAAAGCTATCTGGCAAACATCCGAAGAATGCCAGCGTTATCGCACTAGCATGGGCTGCTACGAGTCGAGGCGATACGGGTTTATGGGCTCGACAGGGAAATCGCGTCGATCCCTTCGCAGCCTCGCTGGGGCTCGACAGCTCCCACATTTGATCTTTGCCAATCCGATGATTTGTGGTCGGCAGGTATTTATGTCGCGGCTTTCAGGTCTACGCCCAGGGCTGTGGCGAAGGCTTTTACCATGGGGCTGCGCGGTGCGTTGTGGCGCAGGATGAGGTTGAATGCCGTGCTCAGGTGGACCTGCTCCGGACACAGTGCGCGCAGGCGTCCTTCTCTCACTAACGTCGTTGCGTAGTGCTCCGGCAGGAAGCCGAGAAAGCGGCCGGTGAGGATCAGGATGGCCACGGCTTCAACCTGGGAAGCCGAAGCTGACTGGCTGTCGTAGTTGACGAAGTTGGCCTTGTCGCGATGGATCGCATACCGATGGTTCACCACTTCGTATTGGCGCAAGACTTCGGGCGTGATATCGCTCGCATTGAAGAGTGGATGCCCTGTTGCGCAGTAGGCGTGGGCCTTTTCTTCGTACAGCGGGAAGTAGTCGAATTCCTCACGGCGCTGGTAGACCGGGACGATACCGGCGACCAGGCGCCCTTCCACTACGCCGCGCTCAACTTCATCCAGTTGTGAGGCGTGCAGGCGTAATCGAATCTTGGGCGACTCACTATGTAATTTGCCCAGGGCTGCAATAAGCGGTGAATTAACGTCCGATACGGTGTTATCAATAACGCCCACACTAAGGTCGCCGATCAGTTCATTTTGCGCTGAACTAAGCTTGTCGCGAAAACTGTCGACCGAGGTAAATAACTCGATGGAGGCTTGATACACCAACTTGCCTTCTTCGGTCAGCCCGAACCCTTCTCTGCCCCGGGTGCACAGGCGCATGCCAATGCGGATTTCCAGGTCGGAAATCTGTTTGCTGATAGCTGCCAAGCCCACATTCAGCTCGTTTTGCGCGGCGCTGAAACCGCCGGCCTCGACCACAGCCATGAATACCCGCAGCAACTTGAAGTCCAGCCCGCTCAATTGCAGCGGCGGTCTTGTGCCGGGTTTGGGTGGCAGGTTTCCAGAAGTGGAAAGTGGGGTTTCCATAATACGCGTTGACCTCTAGTGCCATATTCAACAGGCTTGAACCCAATCCTTGAATATAGCCAGGCGGCGATAATGAACATAAACATCCGCCCTTGGCAACCTTGAATACGGCGCGTCAGACGCCGGTTCTACGCCGTTATAAATTTATTTTTACTGCCTCCGACTCTTCTAAAAACAAGCGTGAGGAACCTCCATGTCCCAGCCCACCGACCGCCTTTGGGGCGCTCGTTTCAAGACCGGTCCGTCTGCAGCATTGGCCGCGTTGTCGCGTTGCCCTGAGCGCTATTTTCGCCTCACGCCCTATGACCTGGCCGGCTCCCGTGCGCATGCCCGTGAGTTGCAGCGCGCCGGTTTGCTGGATGAGTCGGAAACCTTGCGTACCCTGCAAGCCTTGGACGGCATCGGCGCAGATTTCGCCGCCGGCAACCTGCATCCGACCCTGGATGACGAGGACGTGCACACCTTCATCGAACGCGTACTGACCGAGCGCCTCGGCGCCCTGGGCGGCAAGCTGCGTGCCGGGCGCTCGCGTAACGATCAGACGGCCAATGATCTGCGCCTTTTCCTGCGCGACCATGTGCGCACCATCGCCACTCAAGTGCTGGCTTTGCAACAGGCGCTGGTGCAACAGGCCGAGCAGCATGTTGAGAGCATCTGCCCGGGCTTCACGCACTTGCAGCAGGCGCAACCGATTGTGTTCGCCCATCACTTGTTGGCCCACGCCCAGTCAATGCTGCGCGATGTGCAACGGTTGATCGATTGGGATGCGCGTACGGCGTTGTCGCCCCTCGGTGCAGCGGCCATGGCCGGTTCGGCGATTGCGCGTCAGCCGGAACAATCGGCCAAGGAAATGGGCTACACCGGGCCGTGCGAAAACTCTATCGACGCCGTAGCAAGCCGTGACCATGTGGCGGAGTTTCTGTTTGTGGCGGGCATGCTCGGGGTGAATATTTCGCGGCTGTCGGAGGAGTTTTGCCTGTGGTCTTCGCGCCAGTTCCGCTGGGTGGTCTTGGATGATGCCTACGCCACTGGCAGCTCGATCATGCCGCAGAAAAAGAACCCGGACATTGCCGAATTGGCGCGGGGCAAGGCCGGGCGATTGATTGGCAACCTGACCGGGTTGATGTCGACGCTCAAATCCTTGCCGCTGTCCTACAACCGCGATTTGAGTGAAGACAAACACAGTGTGCTCGACAGCGTCGACACCCTGCTGCTGGTGCTGCCGGCGCTGGCCGGTATGGTCGCGACCATGCAGGTGCAGGTGCAAGAGCTGCGGCGGCAGGCGCCGATGGGTTTCACCCTGGCGACGGAGGTGGCGGATTGGTTGGCCACGCGGGGTGTGCCGTTCAAGGAGGCGCATGAGATTACCGGCGCGTTGGTACAAGCCTGTGAGAAGCATGAGATTGAGTTGTGGGAAGCCTCGCCGGCGCTGCTGGCTGAGGTGGATGCGCGGTTGACGCCGCAGGTGCGCGACTGCCTGACACTGGAAGCGGCGATTGCGGCGCGCAATGGGTGGGGTGGGACGGCGCCGGAACGGGTTAAAGAGCAGATTGAGCGGTTGAAGGTATCGTTGGCCGCTCAACAAAAATGGGCTGACAGCTACACCGGATTTCGAATTTAACCCACACCTGTGACGATCGTTGACGATCGTTCCCATGCTCTGCGTGGGAATGCCGCCCCGGACGCTCTGCGTCCCGTTCATGCGCAAGGGTGACGCGGAGCGTCGCAGGATGCATTCCCACGCAGAGCGTGGGAACGATCAATCCTCGGTGTGTGGGCTAGCGCCTTCGCAGGCAAGCCAGCTCCCACATTTGGACCGAGTACAGCCGTTAGTGCGTTGTTAGTTTTGGAGTAGCACCATGAACCAAACCCCGGCAGAGCGCTTGGAAGCCGAGCGCAAGTTGTCCGAAAACCAGTTTGATATCACGCAGTACGAGCACGTGCCGCGTCGCTATTACGGGCGGATGTTTTTTGCCACCTTGATCGTGATCGTGTTGGTCGCGTTGTTGCGCGCCTTCGCCAATGGCCAGATCGAATGGTCCTACATCGGCCAGTTCCTCACGTCCGAGGCGATTCTGTGGGGCCTGGTGAATACCATCGTCATGTCGATCCTGGCGATGGCGCTGGGCGTAGTGATCGGGGTCATCACGGCGATCATGCGCATGTCGGCCAACCCGATCCTGCGCTACGTGGCCATCACTTACACCTGGCTGTTCCGGGGTACGCCGCTGATTCTGCAACTGCTGCTGTGGTTCAACCTGGCGTTGATTTTCCCGGTGATCGCGATACCCGGCCTGTTCAGCATCGACACCGTCGACCTGATGACGCCCTTTGTGGCCGCCCTGCTCGGCCTCAGCATCAACCAGGGGGCCTATACCGCCGAGGTGGTGCGTGCCGGTTTGCTGTCGGTCGACACGGGCCAGTACGAAGCGGCCAAGTCCATCGGCATGCCGAGCTTGCAGGCCCTGCGCAGGGTGATTCTGCCGCAGGCCATGCGCGTGATCATTCCGCCTGTAGGCAACGAGTTCATCAGCATGGTGAAAATGACCAGCCTGGCCAGCGTCATCCAATACTCGGAGCTGCTGCACAACGCGCAAAACATCTACTACGCCAACGCGCGGGTCATGGAGCTGCTGATGGTGGCCGGCATCTGGTACCTGGCGGTGGTGACTGTCCTTTCATTTGGTCAAAGCCGCCTCGAGCGTCGTTTTGCCCGCGGCGCCGGCAAGCGTTCGTAAGCCTGGTTGAGGAGATTTGCCCCATGAGAAGCATCGTCAAGGCCGTCAACCTGAACAAGTATTACGACCAGTATCACGCGCTGCGTGACATCAACATCGAGGTCGAGCAAGGCGAGGTCATGTGCATCATCGGCCCATCGGGCTCGGGTAAAAGTACCCTGCTGCGCTGCGTCAACCAGCTGGAAAAAATCGACAAGGGCGGCCTGTGGGTCGACGGCGAGCTAGTCGGTTACCGCGTGGTCGGCAACAAGCTGCATGAGATGAATGAAGCGCAGATCGCCCGCCAACGCCTGGCGACGGGCATGGTGTTCCAGCGCTTCAATTTGTTCCCGCATATGACCGTGTTACAGAACATCATCGAAGGCCCGTGCCAGGTCCTCAAGCGTTCGCCCAAGGAAGCCACCGAAGATGCGCTGGAGTTACTCGCGCGCGTGGGCCTGGCGGACAAACGCAATGCCTACCCGGTGGAGTTATCCGGCGGCCAACAACAGCGTGTGGCGATTGCTCGTGCGCTGGCGATGCGCCCCAAGCTGATGTTGTTTGATGAACCCACATCAGCCCTCGACCCGGAGTTGGTCGGTGAAGTGCTGTCGGTGATGCGCGACCTGGCGACCACCGGCATGACCATGATCGTGGTCACCCATGAGTTGGGCTTTGCCCGCGAAGTCTCCAACCGCATGGTGTTTATGGACGCCGGCCAGATTGTGGAAGCCGGCAGCCCCGAAGACATTCTAATAAGCCCACAAAACCCGCGTACCCAAAGCTTTATTTCTGCCGTTCGCACTTAACTAGAAAACTAACGAGAACGCCTCCATGAAAAAATTGTTTATCCCCACCTTGCTCGCGGGCCTGATGGCCTCCACTGCAGTTTTCGCGGCATTGCCGGCGGCAATCAAGGAGAAAGGCGAGATCAGCGCGGCCATCGTGCCGAACTACCCGCCAATGGATTTCAAGGACCCGGCCACCAACAAGATCACCGGCCTGGACTTTGACCTGGGCAACGCCCTGGGCGAACGCCTGGGCGTGAAGATCAAATGGCAGGAAACCGCCTTCGAGCAAATGCTCAGCGGCCTGACCACCAAACGCGTGGACATCGTGCTGTCGGGCATGAGCGATACCGCCGAACGCCAGAAGTCAGTGACCTTTATCGACTACTTCACCAGCGGCCCGCAGCTGTACACCCTGGCAAAGCGTGAAGACCTCAAGGAATTGACTGACCTGTGCGGTAAAAAAGTCGGCACCAGCCGCCGTACCACCTGGCCGTCGGAAATTGCCGCGTGGAGCAAGCAAAACTGCGAAGCGGCGGGTAAGCCGGCAATCGTGGTGATCGGCACCGAAGGCTCGGCGGATGCACGGGCGCAATTGCAGCAGAACCGCCTGGATGCGGCCATGCAGGGCAGCGAGACGATTCCTTATCTGATGTCGTTGGATAAAGGTAAATACAAGCCGGTGGGGCTGGCGATTTCCAAGCAGTTCACCGGGCTGGGCATCGAGAAGAGCAATACCGAGCTGATCAGCGCGATCAGTGCAGCGCTGCAGGGCATGATCGATGACGGGACCTACGGCAAGATCCTGAAGAAGTGGGACCTGGAGCAAGGTGCGGTAGAAAAAATCAGCATCAACGCCGGGCAGTAACTCGGCCTGACTGTGGGAGCGGCTTGCTCGCTCCCACAGGCGGTCTGTTTTCCCATTCGACCGGTGTTGTCTCAAAGCAATAACAAGGACGCTCGCCCCACCGTGCCCACCTACTCTTTGGTAATCCGTCGCCTGATGATTTGCTCGGTGACCATCGTGGTCAGCCGTGCCATGACCAGCCCGTTGCTGGCGCTGCTGTTGAGCACCCGGCTGGGCCTCAACCAGCAAGACATCGGCCTGCTGATGGGCATTGCCGTGTTTACCGCCACGTTGCTCGGCCTGTACGGCGGCTACATCATCGACCGCCTGGAAAAGCGCAAGCTGTTGATCCTGGCCATGCTGTCCAGCTCCATCGGTTTTCTGTTGCTGACCTTTGCCAGCAATCTCTACCTCACCACCTTGACCCTTGTAATCACCGAGGCGGCGTCGGCGCTGTTCCTGATCGGCTCCAAAGCCATCATCAGCGAGAACCTGCCGGTGGCGGAGCGCGCCAAGGTATTTTCGCTGCGCTACACCTTGACCAACGTTGGCTACGCCACGGGCCCGATGCTTGGTGTGGTGATTGCCGGTCACATGCAACTGGCGCCCTTTTTGATCGCCAGTGCCATTGCGTTTGGCAGCCTGTTCCTGATGATCGGCATCCCGCCGACGCAACAGGATGACAGCAACAAGCCCTTGAGTTTTCTCACGACCCTGCGCACGTTGCGCAGCGACCGCACGCTGATCCTGTTCACCGGCGGTAGCTTGTTGAGCACCATTGTCCACGGGCGCTATACATTGTATCTGTCGCAATTTCTGCTGGTGGCCTACAAGCCTGCCGACGCGTTGAAGATTCTGTCTGCGGTGCTGGCCTGCAACGCTATCACCGTGATTCTGATGCAGTACCAGATCGGCCGCTTTCTCAAACGCGAACAACTGCGCTACTGGATCGTGCTGGGCACCTTGCTGTTCATCCTCGGGCTGGTCGGTTTCAGCCTGGCAGACAGCCTGCTCACCTGGTGCCTGGCGATGTTTGTGTTCACCTTGGGCGAGATGATCATCTACCCGTCGGAATTTCTGTTTATCGATACCATCGCCCCGGATGCGCTGCGCGGCAGTTACTACGGCGCGCAAAACCTGGCAGCGTTCGGCGGGGCAATGAGCCCGGTCATATGTGGATATTTATTGATCAACGCCGCCCCTACCAGCATGTTCTATGCCCTCGGCGTACTGACTGCGGTCGGGGGCACCTTGTGCTTCTTGAGTGGGCGACGGGTAGCAGGTTCTTGCTGATATTTGCGCTGGATCCCGCTATTAATAGCGAAACATCTCACGGACCCGAGCCCCATGAAATTCGACACGGCCTACAGCCTGAGTCTCGATGACAAGCTGTCGATCTACGATGTACGAGACCTGAATTTCGACGAAACCGCTGACTTCGACTCCGACAAGGACCGCTTCCTGTGCCCCAACGATGAATGCCGTGGGGCATTCGACACGGGGAATGCGCTGAGTACCTTCAACGCCAAAAACGTCAATTATCAGCGCACACCGCACTTCAAGAACAAGACCAGCACCCGGCATATCGACGGCTGCCGCTATGCCAGCACCCACAAGCCGGCGACGGGTGAACACGACGACGAGCGAGAGGACAACTTCCCATCGGAGTTTGTACTGACGCGGCGTCAGTACGAACGCAAGAAACCGCTGGCGGGTACTGAGGGAAACCTTGCGCAAGACTCAACACAGCCATCGCCAACCCGGCCCGGTGCGCTCGTCGGCACCACCGATGCCGCACCGGAAAAAACCAGCGTCTTCGCCCACCCGGTGGAATGTTATGTGTCGAATATCGACGACAAGGACAAGCTCAAGCGCATGCCGTTGAAGATCGGCGATCACACGGCAACCTACTGGACGTTTTTCAAGAAAATCGAATACCTGCAAGACAACAAGGGCCTGATCTACTGGGGCAGGATCAAGGCGATCAAGGACTACACCAGCAGCTTTCGCATCGACTTCGAAAAGAAAGTGTGGCTCGACAAGAAGCCCTACTCGGTCAACGTCTACCTGAGCAAAAAACTCATCGAGAACTATCGCAAGCGCAAAGCGTTCCTGGAGCAGATCAAGGCAGCAGTGGACAGTGAGCAGGCGTTGTATTGCTTCTTCTACGGGGTGACGCCGACGCTCAAACAGGTGCCCAGCAAGAAGAACCCCGAACAGACGTTCGGGGTGTTCAGCGCGAATATTGAAAACCTGGATCACCTGATCATTCGGGAGGCGCCGGGGGTGGAATAGTGGGTTGTCCAGAATCCAGTTGATGAGCGGTCAAAACAACTGTACAAAAACACAGTATAGTTTGCCTTCCCCCGTCGAACCTGGAGAAACCCCATGTCCTCTCTGGCAATGAGCTCTTTCGTAGAACAGCAGATCGTCCTGCACCAATTCACCGCCAAACACAGCGTGCAGGCCCGCGCCATGCTGGGCTGGAGCCAGGAACAACTGGCCCGCCTGGCAGGTGTGACGGTGCAGGCGCTTCAACAGTTTGAAAGCCAGGGCGACGTGGGTGATGACACCCGCCTGGCATTGGCGTTTCGCCTGGAGGCCGAAGGGTTGGTGTTCTTCCCGGGGTTTGCGCCGGGTTGGGGGATGAGTGTGCGGGGCGGTACGCCTCAGCCAACGCTCCAGGTCGTTCATGAGACAGCAGAGTAAATTTTTTACCTGCACTGCCACTTATCCCTATTTAGGTATAATCTCTCATGAGCTCATGGAAGCCACTGCTGTGGGTGGGCGCCAGCAAAAAAGACCTTCAGTTGATGCCAGGTCCAGTTCAAGACATTTTCGGTTTTGCACTGCATCTTGCTCAAGAAGGTGGAAGACATTCACAAACAAAAGCATTGAAAGGATTTGGAGGTAACGCATTACTGGAGATCGTCGAGGATTTCGACGGCAACACTTATCGAGGGGTGTACACCGTTCGGTTTGGCTCCGCTGTTTATGTCCTCCATTGTTTTCAGAAAAAATCCACAAAAGGCATTGCAACCCCGCAGCACGACATACAACTGATCAAACAGCGACTCAAGGCGGCGCAGGATCATGCACAAGCATCACGAAACCATTGAGATCGAAGAAAGCAGCGGCAATGTCTATGAGGATATTGGTCAGCCCAACGCTGCCGAAATGCAGGTCAAGGCGCAGCTCGCAGCCAAAATCGGCGAGATCCTCAAGGCACGTAATCTCACTCAATCCCAGGCTTCAGTGATTCTCGGGTTGTCACAACCCAAAGTGTCGGAAATGCTTCGTGGAAAATTCCGAGGCATCAGTGAGGCCAAGATGTTGGAATGCTTGTCGCTGCTAGGGCGTGATGTGCAAATTGTCATCAGCACCGCTCCCGCGTCGCGTGTTCAGGGTCGAATTGAAGTGTTATTTGCTTGAACACTGATTTCACGCAACCTTTCAAGCAATTGCCCCACCAACGCCTCAACCGAATGGTGCCTGACATCCAGCCGGATCACCGGGCAGCTCAGGGCCTTCAACCAGGTCTCATGCCGACGCAGGCTGCGTAGGCTGTGGTTGCCGTCGTCGTAACGGGCGGCCAGGACGAGGAAGGCGAGGCTGTTGGCGTGGCGGTTGCCGCTCTCCAGCACTTCATCGCCGTAGCGTTGCATTTCTCGCAGGCGCAATCGATGCAGGCGGGTTTCGGTGTCCAGACGCAGAAACACCACGTGGGTGAACTGCGGGAGCATCGGATCGCCCCAACCGCACAGCGAACCTGACAGCACCCAGCTTTGCAGGCCCGCCGTCTGCTCTTGTAGCAGGCGGATGCGTTCATCCCGGGGCCGGGCAACGGTAAAAGGGTCGGGGGTTTGCTGCCAGTAGAAGAAATCCGAATCGAAGTAGGCAACCCCCAGGCGTTCGGCCATGGCCTTGCCCAGGGTCGTGGTGCCGGCACCCGCAGCGCCGAGGATGTGAATTCTGTAGGCCATGGTGTTCTTTCCTCGGCACTGAGTCTGACCGTCGATACGCCAAACCTTAAGTTGCAACTGCCCGGCGCATCATTGAGGCAAAAACCAGCACGCCTGCGAACGTGCGCGCCTGGCCCTGGGCCCTAGGCTGTCACACCACAGCCCGGCAGCACGCTACGAGTTGGCAAGTGCATGCGGGGTCGAAAGCTTCGGCTTGATGGCGGCCTCGGAACCCTGCTCATAGCCATACGCCACGGCCAGCAGTTGAGCTTCAGAACCGGCGGTGCCGAAAAAGTAGGCGCTGCCAGGCAGGCCGTCCTCGGTCGCGCCCGAGGGGACCGTGATTCCCGGGTAGCCAGCAGCTGCAACGCCAAAGTAGCTGTTGCTGTCGAAATCCGACACGATGGCATCCAGATTATGCTCTTTGATGGGCTCATCCACCGTACCGCGAAAATCCCGGAGAAGTTCATCCCAAGCTGCCTGGCGTTGTTCCGGTGTGAGGGTGGATGCGTCGATCTCTTTGAGAACAGGCTGGTGATCGGCCTGTGTCCCCTCACGCGCATCGTTGAATCTGATCAGCTCTTTGAGCGACTTGACCGGCAGCCCCTCTCGCTTGGCCAGATAGCCGTTCAATTCTTCCTTCACATCGCCGAGCAGCAGTTCGTCGTAGCGTGAAGCATCGGCCAGGCGCATGTTGATCGGAACCAGAATCGCACCTTGTTTGCGCAGTACTTCCAGTGTCTGGTTGAACTGTTCGCTGTTAACCACCGGCAGGGTTGTAGCGCCGTCGGAAAACGTCGTGGGGTAACCGATACGCTTGCCGAGCAAGGCGCCTGGCACCAGTTGTCGGGTGTAATCGACAGCCTGCGCTCCGGCAGGAGCTTGGGGGTCGTTGGTCATGGCGTTGAGCATCAGCGCGGCATCCAAAACCGAACGGGTCATCGGCCCCGGCGTGTCCTGCCGCCGGCTGGCAGGCATGATCCCCTCGCGATTCAACAAACCGACGCTGGGCTTGAGGCCAACCACACCATTGAGCGCCGCCGGCACGATGATCGAACCGTTGGTCTCGGTCCCCACTGCCAGGGGTGCCAGCCCAGCCGCGACCGCCGCAGCCGAGCCGGAGCTGGAGCCGCCCACGTCCGCATCCGCACCATGCGGGTTGCGAGTTTGGCCGCCGCGGCTGCTGTAGCCATCGGGGCCGCCACGAAACCCCGCCATTTCAGTCAGGTTGGTGGCGCCCAGAATCACCGCGCCCTGATCGATCAGGCGCTGAACGATGGTGGCATTCTTGCTGACGGGTGCCCCGACAAGCCCCCATGCCCCTGCACTGGCTTGCATGCCTTCGACTTCCACGGTGTCCTTGACCAGGATGGGAATGCCATGCAACGGCCCCCGCACCTTGCCGCTGGCGCGTTCGCGGTCCAGCTCGCGGGCCGCTTCCAGGGCCTTGGGGTTTAGCTCAATCACCGAGTTCAACGCAGGGTCCAGCGTGCGGATACGCGCTTGCAGGTAACCGACCAAATCTGCCGAGGTGAACGCTCCGGGCCTGCCCATTTGCTCGCCCAGTTGCTGAACCGTGGCGTACTCCGTTCCGGGCGGAACAGGGTTCGACGCCGTCTTGGACTTTTGCGCGGCTACAAACGGCGCAGCGTGACTGACAAACACATTCAGACCATGGCCAATTCCAAACATGAATCACCTCCAGGGAAGGGTAAGAAATAACAACGAATCAACGTTGATCCGTACGTCAGTCTAAAAACATCCCTCCTTCCCAGCAGCGAGACCCAGCCCGTTCACAGCGTGGGATTACTCAACACCAGCGGTAGTTTGCGCCCTGCCCGCCGCGAGGCAAGCGACCTTATTTTTGTAGCCCTGCACCAATGCCATCAGCGAATCCCGTGCCCGGCGCGAGCCGTAGAAGTACAGCGTGCCCCCACCTTCGAGCGGTGCCTCCAGGCGTGGATAGCCGCTCCCGCAAGCACCATGAAAGGCCGCGCTGCTGCCATCAGACACCAGGGCATCAAGACGATATGCCAACGTGAGGTCGTCGATTTCATTACGGGTATGCGCGCAAAACCTGGCCGTGTCATCCATGCGTTGTGCGGCCACCGGCACCAACTGCACAGCGGTCTGACGCAGGGTGTCCAGTGCACACAGGAAGGCGACACTGTGCTCAATCGGTTCGTGATCACTACTACGGACATAGCGGTCGGCAAAGCCTAAACGCCACCCCGCCAGTGATTGCGCGGTGGCGAACGAGCTGTTGTTCCGCACCAGCGGCACCGCCACCATCACCGGCGTCTCGGGCTCGACGCCACTCAAGGCGATCAGTGATAACGAAGGGTCACGCACGGGTTTGATGGAAGACCCCGGCACGCTGTATCCGGGGATGAGCACACCGATTGGCGCATGGGGGTGGGAGTCGGTATCGAAAGCAATACCGCGGGGGCTCGCACTGTCGGCAGGAGCGTTGGACGCTGTAGCGGGCGGTGCACAGGGTTCTGCGAACGCTGGCAACAATTGCCCAGGCCGGCAAGGCGAAGCCTGCGGCCAGATTTTCCTACACTTGTCTTCCATCAGAATTACCCCCGAAGCATGATGTTTCGGGGATCATCGCACCCTCTTCCTGCCGCTGTCGCAGCGCTGAAACACGCTGAAAAATCCTTTTTCGGTTACCTCGGTGTTCAGCTCACGAGCGGCTCTTGCGTGCCTTGGGTTTCCACGTCCAGCCACCATGCATGCCCACGCTCCGGCTGGTTCAGATTGAACATCTGTCCCATCGCCGGCGTGGTGATCGACACACTGCGCTCCCACGCCAGGGCCATGATGCGATCGAAGGGCTCGTGCCACGCATGGAATGCCAGGTCAAAGGTGCCATTGTGGATGGGCAGCAGCCAACGGCCCTTGAGGTCGATATGCGCTTGCAGGGTTTGCTCCGGCTGCATGTGCACGTGGGGCCAGTCGACGTTGTAGGCGCCGGTTTCCATCAGCGTCAGGTCGAACGGACCGTACTGCTCGCCGATACGTTTGAAACCGTCGAAATAGCCGGTATCGCCGCTGAAAAAGATCCGCCGCGGGCCATCGATCATCACCCAGGAACACCACAGCGTCTGGTTGGCATCGAACAGGCCGCGCCCGGAAAAATGTTGCGCAGGGGTGGCGACAAAACGTATGCCCTCCACCTCGGTGCCCTGCCACCAATCCAACTGACGCACTTTGCTGGTGTCGACGCCCCATTTGATC
Source organism: Pseudomonas sp. R19M (assembly GCF_050312585.1). Taxonomy (NCBI): domain Bacteria; kingdom Pseudomonadati; phylum Pseudomonadota; class Gammaproteobacteria; order Pseudomonadales; family Pseudomonadaceae; genus Pseudomonas; species Pseudomonas sp. R19M. The sequence goes on along the minus strand of NZ_JBNPJV010000067.1, from coordinate 15,117 downwards.
AGGATGTCCCCCACGCCCAATGGCGCGAGAAAGTATCGCGTCTTGTCGGCCAGTTGCACGACCGCCTTGCGGTCAAGGTGGTCGTAGTGATTGTGGGAAAGAATCACCGCCTCCAATGGCGGCAGCTCTTCGAGACTGATAGGTGGCTGGTGGAACCGCTTGGGGCCGGCCCAACTGAACGGTGAGGCGCGCTCGGCAAACACTGGGTCGGTTAGCCAGAACTTACCGCGCATTTTCAGCAGCACGGTGGAATGCCCCAGGCGGAACACGCTGTGGTCCGGGGCGGCCAACAATTGCTCGCGGGTCAGCGGTTGCACCGGGATCGCGCCTACCGGACGCGTGCTGCGCGGTTTGTTGAACAGCATGTTCCAGAAAATACGCAACGTCTTGCCAAAACCACCGTGCTGTACCGGGGCGTCGTTGCTGAAGTGTCCCTGGTCCTGCTCGGCAGGTTTGAGCGCTGCCGGCGCCGGGTCGAGTCGGGTTGAGAGGGTGGCCATTGCAGAGTGACTCCTGGGGGTCCGCGCATAAATTACACTGCGCGGCAAACTTACACTGCACAGTGTAGTTTCTACATTGCAACAAATCTCGGAGCAAGTAAACTACTCAGTGTAATTTTCCTTTCAGAGCCGAATGCCATCCATGACTGCGACTGCACCTCAACGCCTCACTGACCGCAAACGCGAAGCTATCGTAGCGGCGGCCATCGCCGAGTTCCGGGCAAATGGGTTCGAGGTCACCAGTATGGACAAGATCGCCGCCACCGCCGGTGTTTCCAAGCGCACGGTGTACAACCATTTCCCCAGCAAGGAAGAGTTGTTCGCAGAGATCCTCCACCAGCTCTGGGCCAGCACCGTCGCGCAACTGGATGTGATCTACACCAGCGACCGCCCGCTGCGCGAGCAATTGCGCGGGCTGCTGGAAGCGAAGATGAAGATGATGTCGGACACCAATTTTCTAGATCTGGCCCGCGTTGCCATCGCCGCCACCATCCATTCACCGGAACGTGCCCAAGACATGGTCAACCGTCTGAGCCAGCGTGAAGAAGGCTTTACCCAGTGGGTGCGAGCAGCGCGGGACGATGGCCGCCTGTCTTGCACCGACCCGGCCTTTGCCGCCCACCAGATCCAGAGCCTGCTCAAGGCCTTTGCCTTCTGGCCGCAGATCACCCTGGGCCAACCCACCCTCGACACCGCCGCCCAGGCCCATGTTATCGAGTCGGCAATCGACTTGTTCCTGGCGGGCTACGAAATACCTTCGGCCCACCTGCGCTGATACTTGCCCTGGAACGACACTTAAGGTCGCTTTTAATGTATTCGTACGCTTCTCGGCACAAATGGCCTGGAAGGACACTAATTATTCCCACACGAATCACTGACAATATTCACATCCCTAATCCGATCAGCGGTTTAAACCACTGACACTTGCTGCCGTATCTGCAAAAACAGAGCTGACCCAAGACCTATGGAAAACAAACGAGGCAAAGGGCTTTCATTTGCCAGGCGTATCTACAAGCCAAGGATTATCGGCCTGGGTATCGGCAGCATCAGCGTGATCGGAGCGTTGTCCCCCTTGTCGATGCCCGGCTGGGTGTGGGCCTTGCTGTTGTTCAACGGGTATGCCTGGGCACATGTGGCCTACCTGCTTTCTACCCGCTCGCCTTTCCCCTATCAGGCCGAGCAACGCAACATGCTCTATGACTCACTGTTTGGAGGCTTCTGGGCCGCGGCCATCCAATTCACACCACTGGCAACCGTGACCATTCTGTCGATGATGACCATGAACAACGTCGCGGCGGGCGGCAAGCGTTTGTTCCTGCGCGGGCTGGTGGCACAAGCGGGCGGAATCGGCATCGCGTGGTGGTGCTTTGGGATCACGTTCAATCCCAATGTCAGCCCCGTCCAGGTCTACACCTGCCTGCCGATGCTGACGCTCTACCCGATGGCCATCGGCATGGTCTGCTATCAACTGGCGATCAAACTGTCGGAGCACAAACGCACCCTCAGCGCCCTTAGCCGTATCGACAGCCTGACCGGCCTGCTCAACCACGGCTCGTGGAAAGACCTGCTGAACCTCAAGTTCCATAAGTGCCAGCAGCAACAAGGCCAGGCCACCATCGCATTGATCGATATCGACCACTTCAAGCAGATCAATGACACTCACGGCCATATCGTCGGCGATACCGTGCTGCGCCAACTGAGCCAACTATTGCGCCAGCACCTGCGGGAAAACGACTTCGCAGGGCGTTACGGCGGCGATGAATTCTGTGTGATTCTTCCGAAGATGCCCCTGCAGGAAGCGGTGCTCGTCATGGAGCGCATGCGTGAAACCTTCAGTAACTATCGCAACCCGCAGATCCCCGAGTTGCGCATCAGCCTGAGCATCGGCCTGGCGGACTTCCAACCGGTTTTCAGCGATGCCGTCATGTGGCTCAACGCCGCCGACCGTGCCCTCTATGTGGCCAAGAAAACCGGGCGCAACCGGGTCAAGGTCAGTGAATACGCGGTCGCCTGTTCCGCCTGAGTTGTCCTACAACTTCCCGTCTGAATCCTCTGTCGCAGCGCCAAAGCAATAGCATAATGCCGCCATTGGTCGGCTGCCCGATAATGGTCCTGCTCCAGGGGCGAACTTCTTGGCAAGCTGAACACTCTGAATCCGCTGTTCCACTCCCGCTGTCAGCACAAGGAAGCTGACAATGAGCACGTCAACCGTGAGGCCCCGCGCCCTACGGGGTCAGGCGCATATACATGGATGCCTTCTCCTACGCATGCTTGCCCGAGCCCCCCGACATGCTATTCAACGCCCATAAAAAAACCATCAGTACCCTGCAGCACACCAACGCCCAGCAAGCCAGCCTGCTGGACGCCATCGAGCGGTCCATGGCGGTGATCGAATTCGACCTGCAAGGTCGCGTGCTGCGGGCCAACGACAACTTCCTCAAGACCATGAACTACCGCGCCGAGCAGATCCTGGGCCAGCCCCATCGGATGTTTTGCACCCCGGCGTTCGCCCGCAGCGCCGAGTACAACCAGTTGTGGACGCACCTGCGTAATGGCCAATTCCAGTCCGGCACCTTTGAGCGAGTCGCCGGCGATGGGCAGTCGGTGTGGCTGGAGGCCAGCTATAACCCGGTACGCGATGAGTCCGGCAGCGTGATCAAAGTGGTGAAGTACGCCATGGACGTCACCCCGCGCCTGCAGGCCGAAAGCGAAGCCAATGCCAAGCTGCAAGCCATCGACCGTGCCATGGCGATGATCGAGTTCAACCTCGACGGCACCATCATTACCGCCAATGCGAACTTCCTGCAGCGCATGGGCTACACCCTGGCGCAGATCCAGGGCAAGCATCACCGCCTGTTCTGTAAACCGGAGTTGGCCAACAGCCCGGAATACAGTGCGTTCTGGAACCGTCTGAACCAGGGCGAACTGTTCAACGGCCAGTTCGAGCGCATCGATAAACACGGCCAGACCCTGTGGCTGGAGGCCAACTACAACCCGGTGTACGACGCCAGCGGACGCCTGTGCAAAGTGGTCAAGTTCGCCTCGGACGTGACCGCCCGGGTACTGCAACATGCCGCCGATGCGCAAAGCGCTGCACAGGCTTACCACCTGTCCCTGAACACACAGGACATGGCGGAAAAAGGCGCTGAAGTGATTCAGAAAACCGCCACGGGCATGCGTGAAATTGCCGTGGACATTGATGCCTCTTCGCAACTGATCGCCAAGCTCGGCGAGCGTTCGCAGCAGATCACCGCTATCGTCAATACTATTCGTGGCATTGCCGACCAGACCAACCTGCTGGCCCTCAACGCCGCCATTGAGGCCGCACGTGCAGGCGAGCAAGGCCGTGGTTTTGCCGTGGTGGCCGATGAAGTGCGGCAATTGGCAGCACGCACCAGCGGCTCGACGACGGAGATCTCCAACATGATTGCGATGATCCAGGAAGAAACCCGCCAAGCCATCGACAGCATGGGCACGACCCGTGACCGCGCCGCTCAGGGCGTGGAGCTAGCCAACCAGGCCGGCACGGTAATCCTGCAGATTCGCGAAGGCACCGGCGAGGCGGTGCAGGCGGTCAGTGCGTTTGCCAATGAGCGGGGCCACAGCTGACTCGTTCTTCATGTGCCTGGCCGGGGGCTCGGTTTATAGTGCTGACTGTGTTCACGCCAAGGATTCGCCCCCGCCATGACCCCAGACAAACCAGAAGCCGCGCCGGTCGACCACCTGCGCTTTCACCGAGGCCACGCTCACCTCGCGCCGACCTTCGGCAACGATACCTTTGCCCTCAAGGCGGAAGCCTTTGCACGCTTCTTTGGCACGCCGACCTTCCTCGGCGCGCAAACCGCAATCGTGGTGTTGTGGGTCGCGCTGAACATGAGCGGCGTCACGCACTTCGACGTGTACCCGTTTATCCTGCTCAACCTGGCCTTCAGCCTGCAGTCAGCCTACGCCGCACCGCTGATCCTGCTGGCCCAGACACGCCAGGCGGCGCGAGACAAAGCCCAGTCCGACGCCGATGCGCAACACCGCGAAGCCCTGGCCATCGCCAATACCGAGCGCCAGGCCCAGGCCGCGCAGACCACCAGGCAGCTGCTGGAACTACTGGAGCAAAACACCCGGCTGACGGAAATGACCAAGCAACTGACCGAGCGTATCGAAACCCTGACGTGCGAAATGCATGAGCAGTTTGTGCGAAAAACCTAACGCCGCGGCCAGCGTACATGCCGTCCCAGCTCATCGAACAACGCCACCACCGAGCGCAGCGCCCGACAATCCGGGCGCGTCAGCAGCCATAGCGCGGTGTCACGCCCCTCCAATGCAGGGCTCAGGGGTTGCAGGCCATCGCCCAATAGAAAGTCCGGCAGCGCTGCAACGCCCAATCCCGTGCGCACCAGTTCGGTCACCGACAACATACTGTTGCAGCGGTAGCTGGGGCGTACACCCGGCAAGTGCTCGCGGCGCCAGGTCACCGTGGGGTGATCCGGCAGAAAATCATCCGGTGCGATCCAGGCCAGGTCGGCCAACTCACGCCCCGCGTGCCGGCGCGCATACTCGGCGCTGGCACACACTTGATAGCGGACGGTGCCCAGGCAGCGCCCCACCAGATGCTCCGGCGGCGTCCTGGTCAGGCGTAGGGCGATATCCGCATCACGCCGACTGAGGTTGGCGAAATCATTGGAGGTGCTCAACTCCAGGGTCAGCGCCGGGTACTCGGGCATGAACTGCGCCAGGGCCGGCAACAGCAAGCCTTGCAACACCGAATCGGTACAGGTCAGGCGCACCGTGCCGCTGATCACTTCACCGCCCTGCTCCACACCGATACGCGCCGCCTCCAGGGCCTGCTCGGCACGTTCGGCCTGTTGCGCAAGATGGCTTGCCAGGCTGGTAGGCAAATAACCGCTGCGGCTTTTTTCAAACAACGTCTGGCCCAAGGCGGCTTCCAACCGGCGCACGGCGCGGAACACCGTGGACACATCCACCCGCAGCAATGTCGCCGCCCGCGCCAGAGTGCCACCGCGTACCAGCGCGAGAATCAGTGACAGGTCGGGATAGTCGATTGAATAGTGCGTCGCTGCATTGAGCATGTGGGCAAACGCCAATATTGATTGCGTGAACGCCAATCTATAGTGCGCCCCAGAACACCACAAGCCATAGGCCGTACCCGATGAAACCCAGCGCTTTGCACCTCGCCCTGATCGGCGACTACAACCCCGACGTGACTGCCCACCAGGCCATTCCGATCGCCTTGCAACAAGCGGCCGACGCCTTGAAACTCAAGATTGACGTGCAGTGGCTGGATACCGACACCCTCACACCACACACAGCCCTGCACCGCTTCGATGGCTTCTGGTGCGTGCCCGCCAGCCCCTATCGCGACGCCGACGGCGCACTGCGGGCGATTCGATTTGCCCGCGAGCAAAAGCGCCCTTTCCTCGGCACTTGCGGCGGTTTTCAACACGCCGTGCTGGAATATGCGCGCCATGTGCTGGGCTGGGCGGATGCCGAACATGGCGAACTGGCGCCCGATGCCAAGCGCGCCGTGATCGCCCCCCTGAGCTGCGCCCTGGTAGAGGCGACCGACAGCGTGCGCCTGACGCCTTACACCCGCATTGCCGAGGCCTACGGCGCCCTGGATATCGATGAAGGCTATCGCTGCCGCTATGGCATCAACCCCGAGTTCGCCAACGCGCTGCTTGAAGGCGACCTGATTGCCAGCGGCCATGACTCGGCAGGCGATCTGCGCGCCGTGGAGCTGCTGGACCATCCGTTTTTCGTCGCCACCCTGTTCCAGCCGGAGCGGGCAGCCCTCAAAGGCACCCCACCGCCACTGGCGACAGCGTTGCTGCAAGCTTGCCAAGGAGCGTCGCGATGATCGCCACTACCCCGTCCCCGCCCTACTACGCGGTTATTTTCAGCTCCCTGCGCACCGAGGGTGATCAGGGCTACGGCGAGGCCGCTGCACGCATGCTGGAACTGGCACGTGAACAACCTGGGTTCCTCGGCGTGGAATCGGCACGCGAAGACGGCCTGGGCATCACCGTGTCCTACTGGAGCAGCGAGGCGGCCATCCTGGCCTGGAAGCAGCAGGCAGAACATTGTGCGGTGCGCGAACAAGGCCGCGCCACCTGGTACTCGGCGTTTCAAACGCGGGTGTGCAAGGTGGAGCGGGCCTACGGTTTTGCGCGCAATTAACTGACCAGACTGCGCAAGGCACTGATCGGCGGGATTTCCACCCGGCGCATATACACACGCAACGGCTCGGTGATGTTGAGGCGGTCATCGATATTTTGATCCAACAGCAACTGAATGCGCTCGCGGGACAAGGTCATGGTGTGGTCGACCGCGGGCAACCAGACAAATTCGGCCGTCGGGATGATGCCGTCATCGGCCACGTCCATGCCAAAGGCATCTTCGCTGAAACGCACGATGTACTGGCCGCTTTTACGGTTAAGGCCGACAAAACCGTGGAGTTGGTCGGCGGCCTGGCAGATAAGCTCGGAGGTGATGCGCATGGTAAACCTCACTGAAAAGTCCCACTGGGACTGGAAAGATGGTTTACACGCGTGGCACAAAAATTCGGCCCTCTGACGGGGCAGCTTGGGGCAAGAGTACTGCAAGACTGCACAAAAAAACCCAAAAATCGGCCCGTGCGCACGTTAATGTCGGTTTGGTGATAGCGCCATTCGCAATCAATTGTTAAAAAGGACGCCTTCTCAAAGTTACCTCCACGAAAGGACTTCGCATATGCCTGTCACGTTTTCCAACGGCCCGGTGCCCACCACTATCGGCAGTGCCTTGATGCTCGCACTGATGCTCGGCCTTGGCCCCGCACAGGCAGCCGAACCGATCAGCCCGGCTGAATTGGCGACAAGCGAAGGCATTCCGTACCCGGCGGTCATCGCCCACCGTGGCGCTTCCTACGACGCTCCTGAGTCCACCGCCGCCGCCTACAAGGTGGCACGCGATTTGGGCGCCGACTACCTGGAAATGGACCTGCAGCGCAGCAAGGACGGTGTCCTGTTCGCCTTGCACGACAACAACCTGCAACGCACCACCGACGTAGCCAGCAAATTCCCGGAACGCAAAGATGCCCCGGCCAACGAATTCACCTGGGCCGAACTGCGCACCCTGGATGCCGGCAGCTGGTTCAACGCCGCCTACCCGGACCGCGCCCGTCCAGGGTTCGTGGGCCTGAAAATCCAGAGCCTGGATGACATCATCAAGATCGCCGAAGGCAACCCGCAGCACAAACCCGGCCTGTACATCGAGACCAAGGAGCCCAAGCAGTTCCCGGGCATCGAAGCCGACCTGAAAAACAAGCTGCTGGATAAAGGCTGGTTGAGCTCCGCCGGCTCCAAGCTGGGCAAGAGCAACACTGGCGTCGGCCAGGGTAAAGGCCGCGTGGTGTTGCAGACGTTTGAAAAAGACAGCTTGAAAGAGCTGCAAAAAGAAATGCCCAACACTCCGAAAATCTTGCTGCTGTGGGTCGGTGCCGGCAGCATCGAGCCAAAATCCACGCAGACATTCGCCGAGTCCGGCGAGCCGACCAAGGCCGCCTACTACGCCAAGCAAGAGCCGAAGGACGCCGCCGAGTTCGAAAAATGGGTCGACGACGCCAAGAGCCTCGGCGCCATCGGCACCGGCCCTTCGGCCGAGCTGACCCACCATGGCGACCAGAGCTACACCGACCTGGTCAAGCCTGAAATGAACAAGCTGACCCACGACAAGGGCCTGCTGGTGCATGTCTACACCGTGGACGAACCGGTGGACTTCAAGAAAGTCATGGACGCCGGGGTTGATGGCATTTTCACCAACCGCGCCGCTGAACTGTTGAAGTTCTACAATCGCTTCCCGTCGTCGAACGTGAAGCAGTTGCTGGCCGATCACGGTTATTAAAAAATCAGGGGCATGGCGGATTGAACGAACGGCGTAACGGCTTGAACTAATTAAGGGTGAATTAAGTTGCACTGGATAACCTGAGCCCACTTAAACAGCTCACCCGAAAAAGGAAACACACGATGAAAAGTCTGACCGCCCTGTTCGCCGCCGCCGCCCTGACCCTGACTGCCGGCCTGGCCCAAGCTGATGTGCGCCCGGACCAGATTCCCAGTTTGCTCAAATCCGGCCAGGTAATGGACTTCCAGAAGCTCAACGCCGCTGCCCTGGCCAAACACCCTGGCGCGACCATCACCGATACCGAGCTGGACCACAAAAACGGTGTGCTGGTGTATGAGGTGGACATCACCGATACCACCGGCAAGAAGTTTGAAGTCAGGCTCGATGCCAAGACCGGCACCGTGCTGGAAGACAAGCAAGACACTTGAGTCGAGCTAATAAAAACCGCGTCACCTACGGGTGACGCGGTTTTTTTATGGGCGTTTGAACACCTGAAGCACAGCCTGTTTGCTACCCTCGGATGAAATGACACCTACGGCGCGCAAGGTCGTAGAATCTCACTGTCTGGCCAGGGCATAACGCCTGACGCCCACAAGGTCGAGGCTGCCGCATGGAGCAAAGGATCGCCGACGTCGCCATGATTGGCCGAATCAGGGCCGTGCCCGCGATGCTCAAGGTCATCTGCGATATGGCCGGCCTGCGCTTTGCCGCCGTATCCCGGGTGACCGACGATAACTGGACCGCATGCGCCGTGCTCGATCAACTGAACTACGGCATCGGCGTGGGCGGCGAGTTGGACCTGACCACCACGATCTGCTACGACATTCACCGTTCACATGATTGCGTCGTGATCGACAAGGCCAGCGAAGATCCGATCTACCGCAACCACCACACCCCACGTATCTACGTGTTTGAAAGCTATATTGCCGTGCCGGTATTCCGTACCGACGGCAGTTTCTTCGGCACGATCTGCGCACTCGACCCCAAGCCCGCGTCCCTGCGTGACAGCCCCCTCCAATCGATCATGGAGGGCTTTGCCCGGGTGCTCTCGTTGCAAATCGAAGCCGAAGAAAACCGGCCACGAACTGAAACCGACTCGCAGGAAGAACGCGGCACCGCCGAGCTGCGCGAGCAACTCATCGGCGCACTGGGGCACGACCTGCGCAATCCGCTGTTTGCCGTCAACTTCGGTGCCGAGCGGCTGCTGGACAAACACCCCAACCCGACGACCGACTCACTGGTGCGCCATATCCTCGCCAACGCGCAACGTGCGTCACAGCGGGTCGAAGATGTATTGGACTTCACCCGTAGCCGAATGGGCAGTGGCATTGCCCTGCGCCTCACCGACTGCGTGGACTTGCAGGAGGCTCTAGGCCAGGTGGTGGCCGAGATGCAAAGCGCGCACCCGCAGCGGCTGATTCACGCCGACATCGGCGAACTGCGCGGCGTGTATGGCGACCGCGAGCGCCTGGCGCAACTGCTCTGCAACCTGCTCGTCAACGCCCTCCATCACGGCAACCGGACCAGCCCGGTGTACGTCACAGCGAAGATCGAGCACGATCATTTGATAGTGGCGGTGAAAAACGCCGGTCAGATCAGTGAGCAAGCATTGCCGCGCCTGTTCCAGCCTTTCTCACGCCCGCTTCCCGGTACGTCCCAGACCGGCCTGGGCCTGGGGTTGTATATCGTCCAGCAGATTGCCGACGCCCATGGCGGTGAGCTGAACGTGACCACCCATGCACAGCACGGCACCCAATTCAGCTTCCACTTGCCCCTGCCCTGATCACGCGCCCAGGCGCGCCGTCACTTCATTCAATTGCGCAGACAAGCTGCGCAGGTTTTGGCTGGCCGCTTCAGTGCGCTGCACGTTGTCCATGTTTGCCGTGGCAACCGTGGTGATCTGGGTGATGTTGCATGAGATATCTTCGGCCACCGACGTCTGTTCTTCCGCCGCCGTGGCGATCTGACGATTCATGTCACGGATCGCTTCCACAGCCTGGGTGATATGAGTGAGCATCTCCCCGGCCTGGGTGACTTTCAACACGCTGTCGTCACTGCAGGACTGGCCGCTGACAATCGCCTCGGCCGCATCCACCGCACCGGTTTGCACCGCCTCGATGATCTGGTTGATCTCGATGATCGACGCCGCCGTGCGTTGTGCCAGGCTGCGGACTTCATCGGCCACCACCGCAAAGCCACGCCCGGCTTCACCCGCCCGCGCCGCTTCAATGGCTGCGTTGAGCGCCAGCAGGTTGGTTTGTTCGGCAATGCCGCGGATCACTTCCAGGACCTTGCCGATACGCACACTGTCGGTTTCCAGGCGGCGGATGATGGTGCCGGTATTGAGGATTTCAGTGCGCATCTGGCCGATGGTGGCAATGGTCACTTGCATCACTTCACCGCCTTCACGGGCCGACTGGTCAGCCTCATCCGCCGCACGCGAAGCGCTGGCGGCGTGGCGTGCAACTTCCTGGGCGGTGGCGGACATCTCAGTCATGGCCGTGGCCACCTGGTCGGTGCGGTTGAATTGTTCATGAGTGCCGGTTGCCATTTGCCCGGCAATCGAATTCAACTCACCGCTGGCACTGACCAGATCGGTGGCGCTGCGCTGCAGGCGGCTGAAAGTTTCGGCCAGAAAGTCGCGCAGGGTGTTGGCCGCCGCAGCCAAATGGCCCAATTCATCCTGACGGCGACTGGCGACGCGTTCGGCAAAGCGCCCATGGCTGAGTTGGGTGACGTAGTCGATCAAGCCACGAATCGGCAGAATCAAATTGCGGTTGATCAAGAACAGGCTGAACACACCGATGAGCACGCCCGACAGCAGCATGATCGCCAGGCCCAGCATCACCGTGCGCTCGGCATGGGCGCTGATGCTCAAGGATTGTTTCTGGCCTTGCTCACGCAGGTCGCTGACCAGCGCGCTCATTTGCTCACTGGCGGCGCGATCCACACCTTTGACAGCGTTGTCGCCGGCGGTCGGGTCGGCGCCCGCGGCCACATAGGCGTCACGCCCTTTTTCGTAAGCCAGACCCAATTGCTGATGTTCCTGACGCAGGGTCTCGATCCGTTTGCTCAAGGCCGGGTCGTCCCGGGTCTGAGCCACCAGCCGCGTGAGGATGCCTTGCACATCACGTTGGCGGTCCTGGAACTGGCCCCAATATTTGTTCATGTCCTGAGGCTGCTTGCCGCGCAACAACACGTTTTTCCATTCTTGCACCTGCACCTTGAATTGCAGGTTGGCTTCATCGATCAGCTGTGAGGTGAGCAAGGGCCCCTCGATCAAACTGCGATAACTCTGCACCCCATTGGAGAGGAAATTGAAACAGGCCAGGGCGATCAACAACATCGCCAACAAGCTGCCACCGAGCAGCGACAGGATTTGTGCTCTCAAGGAGGTTCGCAAAACATTCATCGGGGTAACGCCTCGATACAAGGGAAATGGCGCATGCACGCCGCAACGTCCCTGTCATCAAAGGCACCGCTGCTGCACAGGGTACTCATACGCTGGATCGGCTGTTCCAGACGCATATTGAGCCTAGCGGAGCAGTGGTCAAAAAATTGTCTTCACGTACAGCCCGAACCTTGAAACGGTCACAAAATTGTCAAATATCCTTGCAATGATTCGCCCACGCGAACCTGTGAAACGTCCTACAGGCGCTTTCTCTGCGAGCCTCCATGAACCACAGCATCGACCACGGCCATCAGGATTCCGATCTGTTTGGCCTGCTTTACGGTTTTCGTTTTCGACCCGGCGAAAAAGGCGAGCAGATCGATTCGGCCACCGCGCTCAAGGCCTTGCAGGAACCGTCCGATCCAGACGAGTTCCTGTGGTTGCACTTGAACCTTGCCCACGCGGCCTGCCAGCGTTGGATGCAGGCGCATCTGGCATTGCCCGAGGAGTTTTTCGAGGCGCTGCACGAAGGCTCGCGCTCCACGCGTATCGAGCACGTCGACTCGGCGTTGCTGGCGGTGGTCAACGACGTGGTGTTCAACTTCAGCAGCATGGTTTCATCGGATATTTCCACGCTGTGGGTCTGCGCCCGTAGCCGTTTGCTGGTGAGCGCACGCCTGCAACCTTTGCACTCGGTGGACAAACTGCGCTCGTCGGTCAAGGCCGGTGAACACTTCCGCTCCCCTCTGGAGTTGCTCGTGCATTTATTGCGCGATCAAGGCGAAGTGCTGACACAGATCGTGCGCAAGACCAGCCTCAGCGTCGACCAGATCGAAGACCAGTTGCTGTCCTCGCGCTTGTCCACCAACCGCGCCGAACTGGGGGCCGCGCGCCGCGTGCTGGTGCGCCTGCAACGCCTGCTGGCCTTGGAGCCGGGCTCGCTGCTGCGCCTGCTCAATCGCCCGCCGCAATGGCTGCAAAAGGAAGACGTGAAGGAGTTGCGTAAATCCACCGAGGAGTTCGCGCTGATCATCAACGACCTCACGGCCCTGGGTGAACGCATCAAGCTGTTGCAGGAAGAGATCGCGGCCAACCTCAACGAACAAAGCAACCGCACGCTGTTTACCCTCACTGTGGTGACGGTACTGGCGCTGCCGATCAACATCATTGCCGGCTTTTTTGGCATGAACGTGGGCGGCGTGCCGCTCTCCACCGACCCGGAGGGGTTCTGGATCCTGGTGGCACTGGTGGCGACGTTTACCCTGATTGCCGGGCGCTGGGCGTTCAGAAAACGCAAAGACTATTGAGTGTGGGAGGAAGCAAGCCCTAATACCAGTCAGTTAAGCGATAGAGCGGAAGACGGATAACATGTGGCGAGGGAGCTTGCTCCCGCTGGACTGCGTAGCAGGCCCATTTTTGGGGCCGCTTCGCGGCCCATCGGGAGCAAGCCCCCTCCCACAATGACCGCGTCAAGCCTTAACTGACTGGCATTAGGGCTTGCTCCCTCCCACAGGATCAGGCGGTGTTTTGGGATCAGCGGTACGCTCAATGGCCGAAACACTGATTTGCGGCAGCATCTCTGTAACATTCAGCAATGATCATGAACGGCATCCTCCTCACACTGGATGCTCCGGCATGGCCACCCCTTCCCTGACTGCCTCCACCACCGCGTCACGCACAGACCCCAAACCCAGGCTGGACAAGAAACCTGGCCTGGTCACGGTGATCATTTTCTTCGCGGTACTGGCCATGGGCCTGTTGTTCACCGCCTACAGCCTGATGCACGACATGCATGAACTGGGCACGGTGGTCACCACCTGGACGCCCTTCCTGCTGCTGGGTGTGGCGTTGTTGATCGCCCTGGGCTTCGAGTTCGTCAACGGCTTTCACGACACCGCCAACGCCGTCGCCACGGTGATCTACACCAATTCACTGCCGCCGCATTTTGCGGTGGTCTGGTCGGGCTTCTTCAACTTCCTCGGCGTGCTGCTCTCCAGCGGTGCGGTGGCGTTCGGCATCATTGCGTTATTGCCGGTCGAGTTGATTTTGCAGGTCGGTTCGTCGGCCGGCTTCGCGATGATCTTCGCCCTGCTGATCGCGGCGATCCTGTGGAACCTCGGCACCTGGTGGCTGGGGTTGCCGGCGTCGTCCTCCCATACCTTGATCGGTTCGATCATCGGCGTCGGCGTGGCCAATGCCCTGATGCACGGGCGTGACGGCACCAGCGGCGTGGATTGGAGCCAGGCGATCAAGATAGGTTACGCATTATTGTTGTCGCCGCTGATCGGCTTCGCTTTTGCCGCGATGCTGCTCCTGGCCCTGCGCGCCTTTGTGAAAAACCGCTCGCTGTACAAGGCACCGAAGGGCGACACCCCACCGCCTTGGTGGATTCGCGGCATGCTGATCGCCACCTGCACCGGGGTGTCCTTCGCCCACGGTTCCAACGACGGCCAGAAGGGTATGGGCTTGATCATGCTGATCCTGGTGGGCACGCTGCCGATGGCCTACGCGCTGAACCGCACCATGCCCGCCGAACAATCGCTGCAATTCGCGGCGGTGGCCGAGGTGACCCAGGCGGCACTGGTGAAAAGTGCGCCGCAGATCTTGCCGGGTGATCCACGCCCGATCCTTTCGACCTACGTACGCACCAAGGAAGCCACGCCGGAGCTGGTACCCGCGCTCGCCGCCCTCGCCGGCCAGATCGGCGACGAAGTCAAAGGCTACGGCTCCCTGGCCAAAGTGCCTGCCGAAGCCGTCGGCAACGTACGTAACGACATGTACCTGACCAGCGAAACCATTCGCTTGATGGACAAAGGCAAGGTCGGCAATTTCGACGCCGATACCCAGAACAAACTGAAGTTGTTCAAAGAGCAGATCGACAACTCCACGCGCTTTATTCCACTGTGGGTGAAGATCGCCGTGGCCATCGCCCTGGGGCTGGGCACCATGGTCGGTTGGAAGCGCATTGTGGTGACGGTGGGCGAGAAGATCGGCAAGACCCACCTGACGTACGCCCAAGGCGCCTCGGCCGAAATGGTCGCGATGCTGACCATCGGCGCGGCGGATATGTACGGTTTGCCGGTGTCGACCACCCATGTGCTGTCCTCCGGTGTGGCCGGGACCATGGTGGCCAATGGCGGTGGGTTGCAGATGCGCACTATCCGTAATCTGGTGATGGCGTGGGTGCTGACGTTGCCGGCGGCAATCCTGCTGTCGGGCAGCCTCTACTGGCTGTTCACCCAACTGTTCTGACACAACACAGGGCAAAAAATGTGGGAGGGGGCTTGCTCCCGATAGCGGTGGTGCAGTCAGCAAATCATTGACTGACCC
>NZ_JBNPJV010000045.1:0-54414 GCF_050312585.1 Pseudomonas sp. R19M | reverse complement strand
CTGACCGTTGCCAACGGCACCTTGACGGCGGTGAGCAGCAGCGACGGAGGGATTACCTGGACGGCGACCTTCACGCCTACCAACAACATCACCGACACCACCAACCTGATCACGCTGGACAACAGCGGCGTGCAGAATGCCTCGGGCAACGTCGGCAGCGGCACCACCGACTCCAACAATTACGCTATCGATACCCAGCGGCCGACGGCAACCATCGTGGTTGCCAATAACAGCTTGAACATCGGCGCCACGTCGTTGGTGACCATCACGTTCAGCGAGGCGGTCAGCGGTTTCAGCAACGCCGACCTGACCGTCGCCGGCGGTACCTTGAGCAACGTGAGCAGTGCCGACGGAGGTATCACCTGGACCGCCAACTTGACGCCCACCCAGGGTGTAAGCCACACGGGTGACGTCATTACGCTGAACAACGCGGGCGTCAACGACCTGGCCGGGAACAGCGGTGCGGGCAGCACGCTGTCGAATGCCTACAACATCGACACCCAGGCGCCCACCGCCACGATCGTGGTCGCCAACCCGACTTTGGCCATTGGCCAGACTTCTGGGGTGACGATAACCTTCAGCGAGGCCGTCAGCGGCTTCGACAACAGCGACTTGAGCGTGCCCAATGGCACTCTGAGTACCGTGAGCAGCGCCGATGGTGGTGTGACTTGGACGGCGACCTTTACCCCTACCAGCAACATCCGCGACACCACTAACCTGATCACCCTGAATAATGCGGGCGTCAGCGACCTGGCCGGCAACGCGGGCTCAGGCATCACCAACTCGGCCAACTTCACCATTGACACCGTACGGCCGACCGCGAGCATCGTGGTGGCGGACAACGCGGTGAAAGTCGGCGATACCTCGTTGGTGACCATCACCTTCAGCGAGGCGGTGAGCGGTTTCACCAACGCCGACCTGACCGTTGCCAACGGCACCTTGACGGCGGTGAGCAGCAGCGACGGAGGGATTACCTGGACGGCGACCTTCACGCCGACCAACAACATCACCGACACCACCAACCTGATCACGCTGGACAACAGCGGCGTGCAGAATGCCTCGGGCAACGTCGGCAGCGGCACCACCGACTCCAACAATTACGCTATCGACACCCAGCGGCCAACGGCGACCATCGTCGTTGCCAATAACGGCTTGAACATCGGCGCCACGTCGTTGGTGACCATCACGTTCAGCGAGGCGGTCAGCGGTTTCAGCAACGCCGACCTGACCGTCGCCGATGGCACGTTGAGCAACGTGAGCAGTGCCGACGGGGGTATCACCTGGACCGCCATCCTGACACCTGTCGCTGGTGTGACGCATGCTGCAGCCGTCATCACGCTGAACAACACCGGAGTCGATGACCTTGCGGGTAACAGTGGCGCGGGTATCACCCAGTCGAATGCCTACAGCGTCGATACCCAGGCGCCGACCGCCAGTATTGTGCTTGCCAACCCGACGTTGGCCATTGGCCAAACCTCGTTGGTGACCATTACGTTCAGTGAGGCGGTCAGCGGTTTTGACAACAACGACTTGAGCGTCCCTAACGGCACACTGTCGGCGGTGAGCAGTGTGGACGGCGGTATCACCTGGACCGCGACCTTCACCCCGACCAGCAACATTCATGACACCACCAACCTGATCACCCTGAACAACACGGGCGTCACCGACCTGGCCAACAACGCCGGCACAGGTGTCACCCTTTCGGGCAATTTCAGCATTGATACAGTGCGGCCGACGGCGAACGTCGTGGTCGACCACAGCGCACTCAAGCAGGGTGAAACGGCTCAAGTCACCATCACCTTCTCCGAGGCGGTCAACGGTTTCACCACTGCCGATCTGAGCGTGGCCAATGGCACCCTGAGCAACCTGGCATCCAGTGATGGCGGTATGACCTGGACGGCGACGTTGACGCCAACGGCCAACATCACCGACACCAGCAACCTGATCACCCTCGACAACAGTGGCGTGCAGAACGCTTCAGGCAACGCGGGCAGCGGCACCACCGATTCCAACAACTACGCCATCGACACCCAGCGTCCCACCGCGACTATTTCCGTGGCCGACAGCGCCCTGAGCATCGGGCAAACCACCACGGTGACCATCGCCTTCAGTGAAGCCGTGACGGGCTTCGACCTCTCGCAGCTGAGTGTGGCCAATGGCGTGCTGTCCAACCTGGCGAGCCAGGACGGCGGCAAAACCTGGACCGCCACCCTGACGCCGACGGCCGCTATCACCGACGCAACCAACCTGATCGTGCTGGATGCCAGCCAGGTCAACGACGCCGCCGGTAACGCCGGCAGCGGCATTGCGATCTCCAATAACTACGCGATCGATGGCGAACGCCCCACTGCGACCATCAGTATTGCCAACCCGAGCCTGACCGTCGGCCAGACCACTGTCGTGACGTTCACCTTCAGCGAGAAAGTCAGTGGCTTCAGCCTGGATGACCTGAGTGTGGCCAACGGCGCCTTGTCCAACCTGGCGACCAGCGACGGCGGCAAGACCTGGACGGCGACACTGACGCCAACGGCCAATCTCAACGATCCGAGCAACTTCATTACCCTCGATAACCGCCTGGTGAGTGACCTTTCGGGCAACGTGGGCAGTGGTTTTGCCAACTCCAATAACTACACGATCAATACCGTGGCATTGACTGGCGACCCACTGTTCCGCGTCACCAACCCGGCACCGCCTCAAGGCGCACCGAACGCGCCGTTGCAGCCGAGCGTGTTTGGCGCGCCGCTGGGCAACCTCGGCTCACCTATCGGCTTCCCGCCGTTGTTCGAGCAACGTCAGCTGGGTGCAGGCTTGCCACCGGTCGGCAGCATCTTTATCCACAACGGCGCGCTGGCACCCAGCTATATCGCCCAGGTGTTCGGCACCGATGGTGCCGGTGACGGCAGTGCCAACGGTTTCCTGGGTTTTGGCGGCGGCGATGGTGGGGTATTCGGCTCAAGCACCTTGTCGAGCCTGTTCAGCCATGAAACCCACGGCGATGACAGCACCCTCAAAGCGTTCGACAGCAAACCGATCAACGGCCAGGGCGACCCGGCCCAGGGGCTGCGCGGCGTGTTCGGCGCGCCGAGCCTCGGCCAGCAATTGCAGCAGCTCAAAGACACAGAACAGCGCCAGGTGATGGACCTGGCGCACGCACTGCAACAAGTCGGCATCAGCGAAATGCAGGCTTGAACATACTTAACTCCAGGCGCAGTAACAGGGGCAGTCCAAGGATGAAAACAAGTCATAAGTTGTTCGGCGCCAGCCTGCTGGCGCTGGCGATCAGCGGTTGTGCAGTCACCAGTGAGCCGATTGAACGCAGTGTCAGTGAGCAGCGAGCCCGTAGCGATCTGCAAGGTATGTACAAAGGCCAGGAGCCGCTGAATGGCCCGCTTACCCTGCACCAGGCCATGGCCCGTGCGGTTAAGTACAACCTCGAAGGCCGCTTGAAGGTGATGGAAGAGGCGCTGGCCAAACGCCAATCCGACCTCTCCAGCTTCGACATGCTGCCACGCATGGCCTTATCCGCAGGCTATGCCGGGCGCAACAACACCAACGCCTCCAGCAGCCAGAGTGTGCGCACTGGCACCCAATCCCTGGAGCCGTCGACTTCCCAGGACCGCGACCGCCGCGTAGCCGACCTGACCATGGTGTGGAACGTGCTCGACTTTGGCGTCAGCTATATCAGCGCCAAGCAGCAGGGCGACCAGCGCCTGATCATCCAGGAGCGTCGGCGCAAGGTGATCAACACCATCGTGCAGGATGTGCGCTCGGCCTATTGGCGCGCGGTAGCGGCCGAACGCTTGCTGACCCAGATCGACAGCCTGATGGCACGGGTCGATCAGGCCCAGACCAACAGCCAGAGCATGAGCGAACAGCGTATCGGCGACCCGGTGCAGGCGCTGGGTTACCAGCGTTCGCTGATCGAAGCCACGCGCCAGTTGCAGGAGCAGCGCCGCGCCTTGTCCCTGGCCAAGACCGAACTGGCCACGCTGATCAACCTGCCCATGGGCAGCGAGCTCAAGCTGGCCACACCGGATGACTACAGCGTGCCGCAGTTGAAGGTCAACCTGGCCAGCCTGGAACAGGAAGCCCTGGCCAACCGCCCGGAACTGCGTGAGCAGGACTACCAGACCCGTATCAGCGCCGCCGAAACCCGCAAAGCCATGCTGCGCCTGCTGCCGGGCCTGGAATTTTCAGCCGGCGGCCATTACGACAGCAACTCGTTCCTGACCGACAACCGCTGGGCTGACTACGGCGCCAAGGTCACCTGGAACCTGTTCAATGTGATCTCCGCACCCGCCGCCATCGATGTGGCCAAGGCCGGTGAGGAAGTCGCCACCGCACGACGCCAGGCCATGTCCATCGCGGTGCTGGCGCAGATCTACGTGGCCAATGCCAACTATCAGGACGCGGTACGCCAGTTCAAGACCAACGAACAGTTGGCCAACATTGATGGGCAAATCCTCACCCAGCTGCGCAACCGACATGAGGCCGCAGGGCTCGGCGAACTTGACCTGATCCAGGGCGAACTCAACACCTTGCAGGCGGACCTGCGTCGCGACCTGGCCTACGCTGACCTGCGCAACGCCTACGGCCAGATCTTCGCCAGCGCCGGGCTTGACCCGCTGCCTGAGCAGCTGGACTCCGACCGCGTGCAAACCATCGCTACGGCACTGGCCAGCCGTGAGTCAGCCTGGGCTGCGGGCAACATCACGACGCCGGTGCCGCGTGCCGTCGCCCAGTAACCTGGTGGCGCCGACGGCGAGCATCACGCGCCGTCAACGCGAGGCGCGCAATGGGCATCGCGGTGTGGCGATCTTGCTCACCGGCCTGCCGGCGTCGGGTAAATCCACCCTGGCCCAGGGCCTGCAAGCGGCGCTGTTTGAACAAGGCAAACAAAGCCTGGTGCTCGACGGCGACGCCTTGCGCGGCGGCCTCAACCAAGACCTGGGCTTTGCCGACAGCGACCGTCTGGAAAACATCCGCCGCGCCAGCGAACTCGCGGCGCTGCTGGTGGACAACGGGCAAATCGTGATCCTTGCGATGATCGCGCCTCTGGCCGAACTGCGTGCGGTGTTTGCCGAACGCCTGGCTGCCGATTATCGGGAAGTCTGGTGCAGCGCCTCGCTGGCGGTGTGCGAAGGGCGTGACCCCAAAGGGCATTACGCCCGTGCACGGCGTGGGGAGTTGCCAGGGTTTACCGGGGTTGGCTCGCCGTACGAACAACCGTTGCACGCCTCGTTGGTATTGGATACCGGCGTGCTGTCGGCGCAACAGTGCGTCGAGCGGCTGTTGGCGTGGCTTGCGCCTGAACTAGACTCTGGGGAATCGTCTTTTTAGGAGGCTCCCATGGAATCGCCAGTGCATAGCTTGCCGTCATTGTTCAAGCAACTTGGGCTGCCGGATGACCCGGTGAGTATCGAGAAATTCGTGGCGGTGCATTCGCCACTCAAGCGTGACCAGAGACTCGAAGATGCGTTTTTCTGGACCGACAACCAGAAGCAATTTCTGCGCAGCGAAATTCTGGATGACGCGGATTGGGCTGAGGTGGTGGATGAGTTGAACGTTCTGCTGCACGGTGGGCGATGGGTGCAGAAAACCGAGTAATGTGAAAAACCAGGCTCGCCACCCATCCGCAAATTTGTATCAAAACTTGACGACGTTCGAATGATCCACCATATTGATAGTTAGCAAACTAACAGTATGCGAACTATCCAGTGTCCCAAGCCCTCGAACAACTCCAGATGAACCTCAGCAGCAGCATGGTGGTGGGCGCCCGTAATTGGCGCAAAATCTGCCAGACCACGCTGGTGAGCTATGGCATCTCCGAAGCCTGCGCCGTGCCGCTGTTGATGATCGGCCGCCTGGGTGACGGTGTGCATCAGGTCAAAGTCGCCCAGGCCTCCGGTATGGAAAGCCCGTCGCTGGTGCGCCTGCTCGACCAGCTGTGCAGCGGCGGCTATGTGTGCCGCACCGAGGACATTCACGACCGTCGCGCCAAGGCGTTGAGCCTCACCGAGCGTGGCCGTGAGTTGGTGGAAGCCGTGGAAGCGCAACTGGTCCGCCTGCGCCATGACGTACTGGCCGATATTCCCCACAGTGACTTGGAAGCCGCGCTGCGAGTGCTGCGCGCCTTTGAGGCGGCGTCGCTTTGAACGGATTTTTTACCGGCATGCCGCCGGCCCGCGATTGGTTCTACGGGGTACGTACGTTCGCGGCATCGATGATCGCGCTGTATATCGCCATGCTCATGCAAATGCCGCGTCCGTATTGGGCGATGGCCACGGTGTATATCGTCTCCAGCCCGTTTGTCGGCCCCACCAGCTCCAAAGCCTTGTACCGCGCCATCGGCACCTTGATGGGGGCCGCGGCGGCCGTGTTTTTTGTGCCGATGTTCGTGCAGTCGCCCTATGTGCTGGTGGTGGTGATTGCGCTCTGGACGGGCATTTTGCTGTTCCTGTCCATGCACCTGCGTACCGCGAATAACTATGCGTTGATGCTCGCCGGCTACACCTTGCCGCTGATCGCCTTGCCGGTCGTGGATAACCCGCTGGCGGTGTGGGACGTGGCTGAGGCGCGTACCGAAGAAATCTTCCTCGGTATCGCCGTGGCGGCGGTGGTGGGCGCGATGTTCTGGCCGCGGCGCCTGATGCCGGTGTTCGATGGTTCGGTGGCCAAGTGGTTTGCCGACGCCCAGGTCTATAGCCAGCGTTTTCTGACACGCAACGTGGATCCCGAACAGATCAGTACTTTGCGCAGCGGTATGGTTGCCACCTTCAACACCCTTGAATTGATGATCGGCCAGTTGCCCCACGAAGGCGCGCGGCCGCAGACGGTGCGCAACACCAAGGAGCTGCGTGGGCGCATGATCCACCTGCTGCCGGTGGTGGATGCCCTGGACGACGCGTTGTATGCCATCGAACATCGCGCCCCGGAGTTTCTCGAGCGCCTTACGCCTGTGCTTGAAGCGGCCCGCCAATGGCTGGAAACCACCCAGCAAAGCGCGCCCATGGAAAGCTGGCGCGCCCTGCGTGATCAGATCGACGCTCAGCAACCCCAAGGCGACGCGCTGGATGACCGGCACTCGTTGTTGTTCTCCAACGCCCTGTATCGCTTGGCCGAGTGGGTCGACCTGTGGCAGGACTGCCGCAGCCTGCAAGCCGCTATCCAGCGCGAAAGCCAGGAGCCCTGGCGCGCCGTGTACCGTCACTGGCGCCTGGGCCGGCTCACGCCGTTTCTGGACCGTGGCCTGATGTTTTACTCGGCGTTTTCCACTGTCACCGCGATCATCGTCGCTTCTGTGCTGTGGATTTTGCTGGGCTGGACCGACGGCGGCAGCGCGGTGATTCTGGCCGCCGTGGCGTGCAGCTTTTTCGCCTCGATGGACGACCCGGCGCCGCAGATCTACCGGTTCTTTTTCTGGACCGCGATGTCGGTGCTGTTCGCCAGCCTCTATCTGTTTCTGGTACTGCCCAACCTGCACGATTTCCCGATGCTGGTGCTGGCGTTTGCCGTGCCATTCATCTGCATCGGCACGCTGACAGTGCAGCCGCGTTTCTACCTGGGCATGTTGTTGACGCTGGTGAACACCTCGTCGTTCATCAGCATCCAGGGCGCCTATGATGCAGACTTCCTCAACTTCGCTAACGTCAACCTGGCCGGGCCCGTGGGCCTGCTGTTCGCCTTTGTATGGACGCTGATCGCACGGCCCTTCGGCGCCGAACTGGCGGCCAAGCGCCTGACCCGTTTCAGCTGGCGCGACATCGTCAGCCTGACCGAGCCTGCGACCCTGGCCGAACACCGGCACATGGCCGTGCAAATGCTCGACCGCCTGATGCAGCACTTGCCGCGCCTGGCCCTGATCAACCAGGACACCGGCACCGCCCTGCGCGATTTGCGCGTGGCCCTCAACCTGCTCGACCTGTTGGCCTACGCGCCGCGTGTCTATGGCGTACCCCGGGTGTTACTCAACCAGGTGGTGGAAGGCGTGGGCGGTTATTTCAAGGCCTGCCTCAAGGCCGGTGAACGCTTGCCCGCGCCCAGCGGTCTGCTGATGACCCTGGACCGCACGCGCCGCGCCCTCAACGGCCAAGGCCTGCAAGACGAAGACGACACCCGCTTGCATCTGCTGCATGCACTGGCCGGCTTGCGCCTGTCGTTGCTGCCCGGCGTGGAATTTATTGGGGGCAGCGAAATGCAAGCGCCGTTGCCTGATGGAGCGCCTTTATGATCGGTGATCTGGATATCAGCGGGGTGTTCCTGCCCACGCTACTGGTGCTGATGGGCATTACCTATGGGTTGTTCCTGGTGGTGCACGGGCTGTTGAACCGTGTCCACTTTTATCGCCTGGTCTGGCACCGGGCATTGTTCAATGTGGGGCTCTACGCGCTGTTGCTGGGCGCCGTGGACTCACTCAGTCGATACCTGATGACATGAAGAAACCTTTTTTGACCATCGGCCGTGTAGTCCTGACGTTGTTGATCGTATCGTTTGCGGTCGTCGTTGTGTGGCGCATGGTCATGTACTACATGTTTGCGCCCTGGACGCGTGACGGGCATATCCGTGCCGACATCGTGCAGATCGCTCCGGACGTGTCCGGGCTGATCCAGCAAGTCGACGTGCGCGACAACCAACTGGTGACCAAGGGCCAGGTGCTGTTCGCTGTCGACCAGGACCGTTTCAAGCTGGCTCTGCGCCAGGCCCAGGCGGCCGTGGCCGACCGCCAGGAGACCCTGGCCCAGGCCCAGCGCGAGTACAAGCGTAACCGCGGCCTGGGCAACCTGGTGCCGAGCGAGCAACTGGAAGAAAGCCAGTCCCGCGTCGCCCGCGCCCAATCGGCCCTGGCCGAAGCTCAAGTGACCGTGGATGCGGCCCAGCTCAACCTCGACCGTTCGGTGATCCGCAGCCCGGTCGACGGCTACGTCAACGACCGGGCGCCACGCACCCAAGAGTTCGTGACCGCCGGGCGCCCGGTGCTGTCGGTGGTGGACAGCAATTCGTTCCACATCGATGGCTATTTCGAAGAGACCAAGCTCGATGGCATCCACGTCGGCATGGCCGTGGATATCCGCGTGATTGGCGACAACGCCCGTCTGCGCGGGCATGTGCAGAGCATTGTCGCCGGGATCGAGGACCGCGACCGCAGCAGCGGCTCCAACCTGCTGCCCAACGTCAACCCGGCGTTCAGCTGGGTGCGCCTGGCCCAGCGGATTCCGGTGCGGATTGCGTTTGATGACGTACCGGCGGATTTCCGCATGATTGCCGGGCGTACGGCCACGGTGTCGATCATCGGTGACAAACCTCAAGACGGAGCCAAGCCATGAAGCAGCTTCTGGCAACCGCTGCGTTGGGAGTGTTGCTGTCGGCCTGCCAAGCGGTAGGCCCGGATTACAAGCTGCCGGAACAATCGGCCGTCAACCGTAGCGACCTGCAAGGACCGCTCGCGGGAGAGGGGCACAACGTGGTGTCGGCGCCGGTGCCGGCCGACTGGTGGAAACTCTACAAAGACCCGCGCCTGGATGAGCTGGTGCGTCAGGCCATGGCCTCCAACACCGACTTGCGGGTGGCTGCCGCCAACCTGCAGCGTGCTCGCTACCAGACCCAGGAGGCTGAATCCGCCGGTGGCTGGAATGCCGGGGTCAAGGCCGAGGCACAGCGCTTGCAGGAGTCCGGCGAGGCGTTTCTGCTCCCGGAAAAAGTCCCGGTGTCGAACATCGGCAGCGTCGGTATCACCACCTCGTATCAGTTTGATCTGTTCGGCACTCTGCAACGCGGCATCGAAAGCGCCCAAGCCAGCGCCGACGCAGCCCAAGCCGCCGCCGATATCGCACGCATTACCCTGGTGGCCGACGTGGTGCGTTCCTACACCCAGGTCTGTGCCGCCAACGAAGAGCTGGCGATTGCCAACGAGTCACTCGACCTGCAGGGCCAAAGTACCCAGCTGACCCAGCGCCTGCGCGACGCCGGGCGCGGCGATGAAACCCAGGTGACCCGTTCGCAGACCCAATACAAATCCCTGCGCGCCGACATGCCGCGCTATACCGCGGCGCGGCAGGCGGGCTTGTTCCGCTTGTCGATGTTGCTGGCCAAGCCGGTGGACCAATTGCCGGCCGGCACCGCCACGTGCGCCGAGCTGCCGCACATCGCCCAGTTGCTCCCGGTGGGCGACGGCGCCGCGCTGCTCAAGCGTCGCCCGGATGTCCGCCAGGCCGAACGCCAATTGGCCGCCGCCACCGCACGGATCGGCGTGGCCACCGGCGCGCTGTACCCGGACATCAGCATCGGTGCCACCGTGGGCACCGTGGGTATTCTGGATGACCTGGGCACGGCGCCCACCAACCGCTGGGGCTTTGGCCCGCTGATCAGTTGGACGGTACCGACCAACGGCGCGCGGGCGCGCATTCACGAGGCCGAAGCCGCCACCCAGGGCGCTCTTGCGCACTTTGACGGTGTGGTGCTTAACGCCATCCGCGAAACCCAGACCGGCCTGGCGCAATACACGGCGCAGTTGCAACGCCGCGACGCCCTGGCCGATGCCGGCGCGTCGGCCAAGGTGGCTTCGGAGCAGACCCACCGCTTCTTCCAGGCCGGTCGTGCATCGTTCCTCGCAGACCTGCAAGCCACCCGTACCTATACCGATGTGCGGGCGCAACTGGCGGCGGCGAACACTCAAGTTGCCATGAGCCAGATCGACCTGTTCCTGGCCTTGGGCGGTGGTTGGGAAAGCGGAC
The DNA here is from genome assembly GCF_050312585.1 of Pseudomonas sp. R19M. NCBI lineage: Bacteria > Pseudomonadati > Pseudomonadota > Gammaproteobacteria > Pseudomonadales > Pseudomonadaceae > Pseudomonas > Pseudomonas sp. R19M. The sequence continues at coordinate 43,684 of NZ_JBNPJV010000045.1, read as the reverse complement.
GAACGCAAGCGGCGCCAGCCAGCAAACCCTGAGCAAATAGCTATGCTTTGACAGGCGGGCCCCCGTGGTTTTCCAACCAGGGGCGTCCGCGGCTCACTGCTCGCGTTTGCTCATGGGGATTCCAATAATGAAAAACCCTTATGCTCCCGCTTTCTGGTGCGTGCTCTTCGCGCTGGTGCTGTTATCGGCTGCCTATTTCTACGGTGTCATGCTCGCGCATCAACTCGACAAGGCCATGGTGTTCCTCGACAGCGCCTGCCTGGTGATCGGCACCTTGTCCATCGGCGTGGTGGCCTGGGCGTCGTACCAAGGCCAACGGGTAAAACGAAAACTGCTCGAACAGGGCAAGACTCGCGTGGCGATCTGGGACACCAAAGTCGCCCTGCGCCGCGTCGAAACCGTGTTCGACCGCTATTTCTGGGGCAGCTACTGGCAGCCTGGGCGCACCTTCCAGGAAGTCATGGGCGAACTCACCGGCACGCCCCTGGAAAAAAGCCTCGAAGCCCTGAAAAAACAGTGCGTGGTCCTCGACCGGCAGGTCGCCGACGGCAGGCATTGGCTGAAGAACGCCCGGGAACTATCGGACGTGGCCAACCAGATGGCCCGCGAGCGCTACCAGTTGGACTTCTGTGATCCCAAGGTCGACACCCCGGGCAATGCTGTGATCCACCGTGAATTCGAGGTGCTGGTCTACACCTGGACGGCGCGCCTGAAGAGCTTTGATCACCAACTCGATGAGATCGATATGGAGTACTCCTGAACCAAGTGCGGACTTGATCGCTCTGAGAAAACTGGGCCGTGCGCGGCCGCCAGTGCTAATCTTCCCCCGTTTTCGGCGGGCTTGAGCCAACCCCTGCGGGGTTCAAGGAAGACAGCCCACTTCTCACAGGATTTGATCAGGTCACTTCATGAATAAGCCAGCCGTTGTTTTCTTGGGTCTTGTTGTCGCGATCGGTGCCGTCAGTGCAGGCGGTGCCTGGTACACCGGTAAGCAATTGGAGCCGGTGCTGCAAACCGCGATCCAGAACGCCAACAAGGAACTGCAGACCGCCATGGCCGGCGTCGACGGCAACGTGAGCCTGGAGCTGGTGTCGCTGGAGCGCGGCGTGTTCAGCAGCACCGCGCACTACCGCCTCAAGGGGCAGGGCACGGTATTCGGCCAGGACAACCCGAACCCCGAGCTGCTGTTCGTTGACCATATCGAACACGGCCCCCTGCCGTTCTCGCGCCTGGTCACGCTGAAGTGGCTGCCGGTCATGGCGACCAGTCACTACGCTCTGGAAAAGAACGCCACCACTGAAAAATGGTTCGCTGCCAGCAAAGACGTGTCGCCGCTCAAAGGCGTGGCCAATATCGGCTACAGCCGTTCGGTCAGCGGTAACCTCGAGTTGCTGCCGCTGGAGCTCAAGGACGACAAATCCTCGGTGAGCTTCTCCGGCGCCAACCTGGACTTTGACAGCACCGCCGAAGGCCAGAAGGTCAAGGCCAACGGCTATATGAACAGCCTCAAGGTCAGTGCCATCGACGGCAATGGCGAGCCGTTCGAAGCCGAGCTGGCCGGCCTGACCGTGGCCAGCAACCTGCAAAAGTCCACCTTCGGCTTCTACACCGGGCAAAACACGGTTGAGTTGACCGACACCAAAGTCACCTTCGGCCCGCAGAAAGCCGTGCTGACCCTCAAGGGCTTCGAGCAGAAAGACACCAGCGAAACCAAGGACAACAACCTGGCCGGCCGTGTCGACTACAAAATCGACGAGATCGGTTACCAGGGCAAACCTGTTGGTTCGGCGGCCATGGCCCTGAGTATGAAGAACGTCGATATCCCGGCGATGCTGGTGCTGACCAAGCTCTACCAGGACAAGATGCAGCCGGTGCAAGCCGCCGCCGCTGCCGGCCAGCCAGTGCCTGAACTGCAATTGACCGAAGCCGAGCAGACCCTGGCTGAAACCAACGTCAACCAGGTGCTCGCCGCCAAGCCACAACTGGCGGTGGAAAACCTGTCACTGAAAACCACCCACGGCGAAAGCAAATTCAACCTGGTCGTGGACCTGGCCAAACCGGCCTCCATGGAGCTGCCGCCGGTTGAACTGGGCAAGCAGATGGTGGCCTTGCTGGATGCCAACCTGACCCTATCCAAGCCGATGGTGGCGGACGTGGCGGCGTTGCAGGCCCAGGTGGGCGGTGTCACTGACCCGCAAACCATCGAGCAGCAATCGCAGATGACGGCCGAAACGGTCAGTGGCGTGGCCGTTGGGTCTCAGTTGGCGACCCTGGTCGGTAGCGACGTAGTCTCCAAGCTGCATTACGCCAACAATGAAGTGACCTTCAACGGCCAGAAGATGACCGTCGAGCAATTCATCGGCTTTGTCATGGCTAAATTCGGCACCGTCAACCGCGCTCAATAACCCTACAGGTTGGGAGCACGGTTAGAAAATGTGGGAGGGGGCTTGCTCCCTCCCACCTGCACGGCTAATTCTGAACAATTGTTCCTGCCAGGTCTTTTCCTTACATTTCTGATGGATAGTTCCTACAGGAAAGCTAGGTCGGGTCACTAGACGCCGACACCCTGATGCAAACCGCTCAGGACCACCTATCGTTGTAGCTTTCCGTGTGTAAGGAAGCTCACGACATGCTGCGAAACCTCCCTCTCAGTGCGCCAGGCCGTCTGCGTCTGCTTATCGGCGCCGCTTTGTGCAGCCAGTTGCTCATCCCCGCCTGCGCATTGGCCGATCCGGCCTACGATGCGCTGATCATCCAAGCGCGTAACGGCAACTTCACGCCCGCCCTGACCCAATTGCGCCAACTGCCCGTCGAGCGACAGACGCCGGGGCAGATCAGCGATCACCTGGTCATCGCCGGCTGGGCCGGGCAAGACGCCGAAGTGCTGAAGGTGTACGAAGCCCAAGGCAAACATCGCAACCTGACGACCCAGGCACTGGCCACGGTGGCCCGTACTTATCGCAACCAGAAGCAGTGGCCGCAGGCCCTGGCGGTCTACCAGCAGGCGCTGCTGCGCGAGCCGAATAATGTCGATCTGAAACTGGGCGAGGCCCTGACCCAGGCCGACGCCGGCCAGACCAACGAAGCGCTGTTGCGCACCCGTGCGCTGGTGGCCGCCAAGCCGGATGACGCCAACCGGCGCATGGCCTTGGGCTACGCGCTGACCCGCGCCGGCCTGAACTACGATGCCCTGAATGAGTTCGACAAGGCATTCGTGCTCGCCGGCGACAAGCCTGAGGTGATCCGCGAATACATGGTTGCCCTGCAAAGGGCCCGCTTGCCGGAGCCGGCGTTGCGCCTGTCGGCCAAGCATCCGGGGGTGCTGGACGCGGTGACCCAGCGCCGCCTGGAAGGTGATCTCGCCGCCGAGCGCGTGCGGATGGCCGAGTTCGCCACGCGCAGCGAGAAAGAGCGTTATGTGATCGCTGACCGTGCCCTCAACGATTACGACCAACTGCTGGCCCGTTGGACGCCGGACGCCAGTGCCCATGACGATGTGGTGGGCTGGCGCATCGACCGCCTGGGAGCCCTCAAGGCGCGGGCACGCACCGCCGAGGTGATCCGCGAGTACCAAACCCTGCAAGGCGAGGGCGTGCAATTGCCGACGTACGCCATCCGTTGGGTCGCCGCCGCTTACCTCGACCAGCGCCAGCCGGAAAAAGCCGAGCCGCTGTACCGCCAGGCACTGGCTGCGCCGGATGCCGACCCGGCCGACCGTGTCGAAGACAGCACCGCGCTGTTCTACGCCCTGGTGGAAAGTGACAAAGCCCTGGAGGCCCGCGACGTCGCCAACAACCTGGCCAAGAGCCAGAACCCCCGCCAGGAACTCAAAGGCTTGCCCATCGGCAACCCCAACGACAACTGGATGGACGCGCAACAACTGGCCGCCCAGGCCAGCACCTTCACCGGCAACCTGCCGGACAGCGAAGCCGGCCTTGAAGCACTGGTGCAAAAAGCCCCCGGCAACGTCAGCCTGCAGCTGGCCCAAGCCAATATGTACCGTGCCCGCGATTGGCCGCGCCGCGCCGAGGCGGCGCTCAAGGAAACCGAAGCCCAGGCGCCGCGAGATATCGGCTTGGAAGTGTCCCAGGCCTATACCGCCATGGACCTGCAAGAGTGGCGGCAAATGGATGCGCTGACCGACGACGTGCTGGCGCGCAACCCGGACAACCGCCAGGTACAGCGCCTTGACCGTCTGCGTAATGTGCACCACATGGCCGAGCTGCGCGTGGAAGCCTACACCGGCAAAAGCTACGGCGGCGGCAATAATGGCGACGTTGGCGCCGTGAGCGGCAGCCGCGACTGGGGTATTGAAAGCGTGATCTACACGCCGCCCATCGATGAAGATTGGCGCCTGTTCGCAGGGGCCGGCTACGCCACTGCCGACTTCAGCGAAGGCACCGGCCAGCACCGTTGGCAACGTGTCGGCGTGGAGCGGCGTACCCGCGACATGACCCTGCAAGCCGAGGTGTCCAACCACTCCTACGGCTTTGGTTCCAAACAAGGCGCGAGCGTGTCGATTGCTCGCGACATCAACGACAACTGGCAATACGGCGGCAGCCTTGGCTACCTCCTGGCCACGACGCCGCTGCGGGCGTTGAATGCCGACATCACCGCCAATGGCGGCAGCGGTTTCATCCGCTGGCGTGCCAACGAAAGCCGTGAGTGGAAGCTGGCTGTGAGCCCGTCCCATTTCAGTGACGGCAACGACCGTCTCGAAGCCTTGCTCACGGGCCGCGAGGGCCTCTACAGCTCGCCCCATGTGCAAGTCGACCTGGGCCTGGAAGTCGGCGCCAGCCATAACACCAAGAGCGACACGGTGTACTTCAACCCCAAGTCGGACTTCACCGTGTTGCCCACGGTCACTGTCAATCATGTGCTCTACCACCGCTATGAAACCCAGTGGAGCCAGCAATTCCAGGTCGGTGTCGGTACCTACAGCCAGCGCGATTATTCCACTGGCGGTATCGGTTTGATCGGCTACGGCCAGCGCCTGCTCTGGAACGATGTGCTGGAGGTCGGTGCCAACCTGAGCCTGATCAGCCGCCCTTACGACGGCGACCGAGAACGCGATCTGCGTCTGCTCGTCGACCTCACTTACCGATTCTAGAAAGAGCCGACCATGACCGTCCTCCGCCATTGCTTGTTGATCCTGGGTGTAATGCTGGCCAGCGCCTGCGCCCAGCAACCCGCGCCTTACACCCCGCCCGCCGAACGGCCGATAGCGCCCAACGAAACGCCGTGGCCGAAAAACCACTTCCTGGGCATTGCCTACCACGACGTTAACGACCGCGACCCCGACCAGGCCGTGGTGGCGGTGCGTACCGAGCGTTTGATCGAGCAGTTGGCGTGGTTGCGCGAGAACGGCTATCAGGCGGTTTCCGTCGACCAGATCCTGGCGGCGCGCCGGGGCGGCCCAGAATTGCCGCCCAAGGCCGTCATGCTCAGTTTCGATGATGGTTATTCCAGCTTTTACACGCGGGTGATGCCGATCCTGCGCGCCTACCACTGGCCGGCGTTGCTGGCGCCGGTAGGCTACTGGATTGATACGCCGATGAATCAGCCGGTGGATTTCGCCGGGATGCCACGGCCGCGCGGGGAATTCCTCACCTGGCAGCAGATCCGGGAAGTGTCCCAGTCCGGGCTGGTGGAGATTGCCGCACACACTGACGCCAGCCACACCGGCATATTGGCCAACCCTCAGGGCAACCTGGAGCCGGCCGCGACCAGCCTGCGCTTTGACCCGGCCACGGGCCGCTATGAAACCCAGGCGCAGTTCGATGCGCGGATGCGTGCCGATATCGCCGCCATCTCGAAAAAAATCCAGACCGTCTCCGGCAAGGCGCCACGGGTCTGGGTGTGGCCGTACGGTGCGGCCAAGGGCACTACATTGGCGCTCGTCGCAGAGCAGGGTTACCAGATGGCGCTGACCCTGGACGACGGCATCGATGACCTCGGCAAACTGATGAACAGCCCGCGCTTCCTCGTCGCCTCCGACCCGGATGGCGAACACTTCGCCAACAGCATCGTCGCGGTACAAACCCCGGCGCCGTTGCGCGTGCTGCACGTGGACCTGGATAACGTGTATGACCCGGACCCGGCCCAACAAGCGCGCAACCTCGACCAGTTGGTGCAGCGCGTGGTGGACATGGGTGCGGGCACCGTCTTCCTGCAAGCCTTCGCCGACCCCAAGGGTGACGGCCTGGTGCGTTCGCTGTACTTCCCCAACCGTCACCTGCCGGTCCGTGCCGACTTGTTCAACCGCGTGTCCTGGCAGTTGCATACCCGCGCCCATGCCAGCGTCTATGCGTGGATGCCGGTGCTGAGCTTCGCCCTCGACCCCAAGTTGCCCCGCGTAACGCGTTGGGATCCGCAGACCGGCAAGGTCGGTCTCGACCCGGATCAATACAAGCGCCTGTCGCCGTTTGATCCCCAGGTGCGCAAGGTCATCGGTGAGCTCTATGAGGACCTGGCGCGCAACAGTCCCATCGACGGCGTGCTGTACCACGATGATGCGGTGCTGTCGGATTTCGAAGACGCCAGCCCCGCTGCGCTCAAGACCTATGCCGCCAACGGCCTGCCCGGCAGCATCGCGGCCCTGCGCGCCGACCCTGCGGTGATGCAACGCTGGACCCGCTTCAAGAGCCGCTACCTGATTGACTTCACCAATGAACTGACGGCCAAGGTCCGCGCCATTGGCGGGCCGCAGGTGCTGACCGCGCGCAATATCTTCGCCGAGCCGATGCTTAACCCGCCAAGCGAAGCCTGGTTTGCGCAGAACCTCGACGACTTCCTCCAGACCTATGACTGGACCGCGCCGATGGCCATGCCGTTGATGGAAGGCCAAACGCAGAAAAACTCCAATGCCTGGCTGGAGAAACTGGTTGCCACGGTCAAAGCCCGCCCCGGCGCGCTTGAACGCACGGTGTTCGAGCTGCAAGCCAAAGACTGGCGTACTCAAGAGGCGACCGACACCGACGGTGCGCAAATGGCTGAATGGATGGGGGTACTCAAACGCCAGGGGGTCAAGAGCTTCGGCTATTACCCGGACAACTTCCTGGAAAACTCACCGGACCTGAAAACCGTGCGTCCGGCCCTTTCCAACCAGTGGAATCCTTGATCATGTTCGACAGAATCCTGGCTTTATTCGTCCTGGCGCTGGTATTGGGCGTGCCCCTGGGCTTGATCTTCCTGGTCACCGGGCAGTTCCTGATGGACTTCGTGTTTTTCTACCCGTTGTTCATGTCGGGGCTGTGGATTGCCGGCGGCTTGTACTTCTGGCTGCATTGGGAGCGCCACTGGGCCTGGGAGGAAGACACCCCGGCGCCGACCCTGGCCGGCAACCCGATGATTTCGATCATCGTCCCTTGCTACAACGAGGGCGATAACGCTGCCGAGACCATTTACGCGGCGCTGGACCAGCTGTACCCGAATATCGAAGTGATCGCGGTCAACGACGGCTCTAGCGACAACACAGCCGCCGTGCTTGACGCCCTTGCTCTGGAAAACCCGCGCCTGCGCGTGCTGCACCTGGCGCAGAACCAAGGCAAGGCCGTGGCCCTGCGCATGGGCGCCGTGGCCGCCCGCAGTGAATACCTGGTGTGCATCGACGGCGATGCGTTGCTCGACAAAAACGCTGCCGCCTACATGGTTGCGCCAATGCTCGATAACCCGCGCCTGGGCGCCGTGACCGGCAACCCGCGCATCCGCACACGTTCCACCTTGATTGGTCGGGTGCAGGTGGGCGAGTTCTCTTCGATCATCGGTTTGATCAAGCGTACCCAGCGCGTGTTCGGGCGGATCTTCACCGTGTCGGGGGTGGTGGTGGCGTTCCGTAAAAAGGCGCTGGACCGCATCGACTACTGGAGCACCGACATGATCACCGAGGACATCGATGTCAGTTGGAAGCTGCAACTCGACCACTGGGCCATCTTCTACGAGCCTCGTGCCCTCTGCTGGATCCTGATGCCTGAAACCGTCGGCGGCCTGTGGAAGCAGCGCTTGCGTTGGGCCCAGGGCGGCGCCGAAGTGCTGTTCAAGAACATCCGTGGCATCTGGCAATGGCGCCATCGTTACCTGTGGCCGCTGCTGTTCGAATACTGCCTGTCCACCGGTTGGGCCTTCACCTTCCTGCTCTCGGTGATTTTCTGGGCCGTGGGTAAATTCATCGTGCTGCCACCGGCGATTGCCGTGGACTCGCTGGTGCCCCCGGCGTTTACCGGCCTGGTGCTGGCGATGGTGTGCCTGATGCAGTTTGCGGTGAGCATCCTGATTGACCGGCGTTATGAAAAAGACCTGTGGAAGACCCTGTTCTGGACCGTGTGGTACCCGATGGTGTTCTGGCTGGTCAGCTTGTTGACCACGCTGGTCAGCTTTCCCAGGGTGTTGTTCAAGCAACACCAGAAGCGCGCACGCTGGGTCAGCCCGGATCGCGGTATCAAACCCAGCCCAGAGGAGGCGTGAGCATGAAACTGGTCAGAACCCGGCAAAACGCCGTGATGTGGTTCATCGATGTGCTGTTGACCCTGGCGGCCTGGGCCGGTCTGATCTGGCTGCTGGCGCGTGGTATGAGCGCCATGCTGGAAACCCATGGCGGTCCACGCCTGGAAGCGCCGATCTTCGCCGCACTCAATACCTTGCAGGTGTACCTGTGGATCGCGGTGTTCAACGCGCTGATCCTGATCAGTTGGGCGCGTTACCAACAACGAAAGGGCCGCAAGTTCGCCCAGCGCCGCGCCGAGGCGAATGCCCTGAGCGACAAGCTCCTGATTGAGAGTTTCAAGTTGGGTGAAGGCGACCTGGAACAATTGCGCAAGCCGGGTGTGCTGGTGATCCACAACGACGAAGAGGGTGGCGTGGGGGAAGTGAAGCCCCATGTGTCCCGTGACGTGGAGCGCCCGCCGCTGACCCTGGTGCCCGGCCAGCCAAAAGACCAAGGCGCCGGTAACATGTAGGAGCGAGCTTGCTCGCGAAAAATATCAACGATAACGTGGGTTGCCTGAATGAGCGCGGCGCCCGCGAGTTTTTCGCGAGCAAGCTCGCTCCTACAAAAAAGCGGTGGGGGCAGTCGGTGGATGAATCCGATAAATGGGATCCAATTCAAACTATACCCGCGAACTTTTCCCCAAACCCTCGCACTAACCTAACGCGCCAAGAGCTTAGTGGCCTAATAATGGCAACTAATCGGTTCTTCGCCTTATCGCCATCAAAAAATCAGCCACCTGTCGGAATAATCCTTCACGGTATCGGCATGTTTGTTTTTTGATAGGTTTTAATTGTTATTAATCAATGGGTTGTGGGTTTAACGCGGGCGAATGTGCAACTGGCCCAGTGTCTTTGAACGCTGGAAGTTCGATGTTAATTTGCCGCCCCTTGATTTTTCGATGGATCGAACATGTCTTTGTTACCACGGACTCGGTATTTACTGTGCACTGTCTTGCTCGCCTACTTGAGCCTGAACAGCGCCACCGCCGCCCCCACGCCGGGCGATCAAGACTTGATCCGCGACCGGCAGAATCGCCTGCTCGAAGAGCAGCAGCGACGCCTTGAAGAACTCAAGGACCTGCCCGGCAAAGAGACCAAGCCCCAGGCCCCGGCCACGCCTGCGGACACCCGCTGCTTCCCGATCAAAGACATCGAACTCAAGGGCGCCGACAGCCTGTCTGCCAGCGACCGCACGCTGCTGCTCAAACCCTATGTCGGCCAATGCCTGGGCGTCTCGCAACTCAATGAACTGCTCAAGGTCATCACTGACTATTACATCGCCAAAGGCCGCGTCACCAGTCGCGCCTACCTGCCGCAGCAGGACCTCTCCAGCGGCCACCTTCAGGTGTTGGTGGTGGAAGGCAAACTCGAAGCGGTGCGAAGCGCAGACGGCAGCAACGTCACCGACCGCGAACTGGCCATGGCGTTTCCCGGCAAGGTCGGTCAAGCGCTGAACCTGCGCGAAGTCGAGCAATTGGTGGACCAGCTCAACCGTCTGCCGTCGAAACAGGCGCAAATGGAACTGACCCCCGGCCAGCAGATCGGTGGCAGCGACGTGGTGGTCAAAAACACCCCACAAAAGCCCTGGCGCGCCAGCCTGTCGCGCAATAACGACGGGCAACGCAGCACCGGTGAACAGCAATGGGGCGCGGGCCTGGAGTGGGACAGCCCGCTGGGCCTGGCCGACCAACTGGTGCTGCGCGGCGGCCACGACGCCATCAGCGACCACCAGAAGACCTCGAAAAACAGCATGCTTTATTACAACGTGCCGTGGGGCTGGTGGAACTTCACTTATACCTACAGCGAGAGCGATTACCGCGCCATTGGCTATTCCGACACCTTCAAGTTCAAGCAGTCGGGCGACAGCCAGAACCACCAATTGCGTGCCGAACGGGTGATCCACCGCGATGACGTCAGCAAGACCTCGCTCAACGTCGGCCTGGCTCACCTGCGCACCAACAACTACATCCTCGATAGCCGTGTCGACGTGAGCAGCAACCGCCTCAGTGAGTTGCAGTTTGGCATCAACCACGGCCGACGCATCGGCAACGCCTTCGTCAACGTCGACCTGGGCGTGCAGAACGGCATCGGCGCCTTTGATGCTCAGCGCGACGACCAGCATCGCGATCAGTTCGGCAACCTCACGCCCACCCCGGATTACCGCAAATACACGGCCACCGTCAGCTACTTGCAGCCGTTCAGCCTGTGGGGCGAGTCGTTCAGTTTCACCAGCCTGGCCACCGGGCAGCGCAGTGAAGACGTGCTGTTCTCGCCGCAACGCATCAGCCTCGGCGGCTCGTCGTCGGTGCGCGGTTTCAAGGACCAGCAACTGTCCGGCGACAGCGGCGGCTACTGGCGCAATGAAGTGCGCTGGGCGCGCCCGGTCACCCTTGAATGGTTGCGCCCGGCCTTCGCCGAATACGGCACCAGCCTCGGTTACGACCAGGGCGTGATTCGCAACGACCGATACAACGGCGACAACCACGGCCGCGTCTCAAGCAACTCCGTGGAACTGTTCGCCCGCGGCAAATACGTCAGCACCAGCGTGACGTTTGCCCATTCGTTGGAAAGACCGGGGGTAGTGACCGAGCGCGAAGCGCCGATCTACTTTCGCATGGACTTCTTCCTGTAATTCAACGCCCGTTACATCGAGAATTTGACAATGGATGTTCGCCACTTTGCCTTTCTGGCCCGCCAACCTTCCGCTGCGCTGAAGCCGCGCGATTCGTTCCTTGGCTTGCCCAAGCGCGGCCTGGTGCTGATCCTGGCCAACGCGCTGTTCTGGCAGCCCTTGCTGGCCCAGGCCGAAGGCATTGTGGTCAGCAACCCGGCCACCAGCGTCGGCCAGGCCGGCAATGGCGTGCCCGTGGTGAACATCGCCACGCCCAATGGCGCAGGCTTGTCCCATAACCAGTTCAAGGACTACAACGTCGGCGCCAACGGCGTCATCCTCAACAACGCCACCGGCGCGGTGCAAAACACCCAGCTGGGCGGCTACATCGTCGGTAACCCGAACCTCAAGGGCGGCGCGGCGAACGTCATCCTCAACGAAGTCAACGGCGGCAGCCCGAGCCAGTTGCGCGGCTACACCGAAGTGGCGGGGCAGTCGGCCAAAGTCATCGTCGCCAACCCCTATGGCGTCACCTGCAGCGGCTGCGGTTTTATCAACACCCCGAATGTCACGCTGACCACCGGTAAACCGGTGATCGACGCAAACGGCCAACTGCAGCGTTACCAAGTCGACGGCGGCGCCGTGACTATCGATGGCCAAGGCTTGAACGCCAGCAACGTCGACCGCTTCGAGATCATCACCCGTTCGGCCAAGATCAACGCACAGATCAACGCCCGCGAGCTGGCCGTGGTTGCCGGGCGCAACGACGTCGACGCCCAAAGCCTGAAAGCCACCGCACGTGCCGACGACGGCAGCGCCAAACCCGAGCTGGCGATTGACTCCTCGGCCCTGGGCGGCATGTATGCCGGCGCGATCAAACTGGTGGGCACCGAAGCCGGTGTGGGCGTGAAGCTCGACGGCACCCTGGCGGCCAGTGGCGGCGATATTCAGCTCGATGCCAATGGGCGCCTGAGCATGGCGCAGGCGGCGGCCACCGGCAACGTCAAGGTCACCGCGCAGACTGTCGACCTCACCGACAAGGTCTACGCCAACGGCAACGTGCAGGTCTCCAGCGCCCAGGCACTGGTCAACCGCAAGAGCATCGCCGCCGGCCAGCGCATCGAAATCAACGCGGCCAGCGTCACCAACCCCGGCATCATCGAAGCCGGTGTCGCCGCCGACAACAGCCGCAACGCCACCGGCGATCTGGTGGTCAACGCACAAACCGTCACCACCAGCGGCAACCTGCTGGCCAGCCGGGCGCTGGCGATCACTGCCGCGCAAGCGCTGACCAACCAGGGCGCGATCATCCAGGCCAAGACCGTCGACGTCAGCAGCGCCACACTCACCAACCAGGGTGCCGGCGCACGCCTGTTCGGCGAGCAGAGCCTGGCGCTCAACTCGCCGGCCATCGTCAACCTCGGCGGGTTGATTCGCTTCGGTGAAGGCCAGGCCGCCACGCTCAACAGCGCATCCCTGGATAACCGCCAAGGCCGTATCGAAATGGCCGGCGGCAGCCTGGTGCTGACCAGTGCCGACCTGAACAACAGCGGCGGGCAAGTCATCGCCAACGACTTGACCGTCAACGCCGGCAACCTGAACAACCAGAATGGCGTGCTGGTGGCCAAAACCACCACCGTCAAGGCCAACGCCCTCGACAACAGCCTCAAGGGTTTGATCCAGGCAGACGGCGGCGCGCTCAACCTGAACGTTGCCAACGGTTTCAATAACAACCAGGGTTTCGCCCAGGCCAGCACCGACCTCAACGTCACCGCCGGCACCCTCAGCAGCAACGCAGGCGGCGTACTGAGCGCCGACACCGGCAAACTCACCCTTACCGCCGCGCAACAGCTCAGCAATGCCCAGGGTCGCCTGCAGGCCGGGCAGGGCGATATTGAATTGCACGCGGCAAACCTGGATAACCAGAGCGGTGTGATCGTCGGCAAACAACTGCTGCTCGACGTGGCCGGTGGCGACATCGACAACCGCGCCGGACGCGTGTTGGGCGACCACCTCGACGTGCGCGCCTCCGGCCTCGACAACCGCAACGCCGGCCTGCTGGCTGGTGGCGCCCAAGGCGTCAGCCTGCTGCTCAAAGGCCCGGGCCAATTGCTCAACGCCCAAGGCCGTATCCAGAGCGAAGGCCTGCTGCAACTGCAAGGCGAGCGCTTCGACAACAGCGCCGGCATCCTGCTGGGCCAGACCGTTGACGTGACCGCGCAGACCTTCAACAACAGCGCCAAAGGCGCGCTGGTCAGCGATGGCGGCGACGTGGTGCTCAAGGTCAGCGACCTGCTCACCAACGTGGGCGGCCAGATCGACGCGGGCGAACGCAGCGTGCTGGTCAAGCAACTCACCACCCTCAACAACACTGGCGGCACCCTGCGCGGCAAGCGCCTGGACATCACCGCACAGCAACTGAACAACGACAACGGCCAACTGCTGGCCGGTGCCGAAGGCGTGAGCTACAGCGGCCAGGACCTGAGCAACCGCAAGGGCCTGATCCTCAGCAGCGGCGCCCCTACCGTACTGACCACCAGCCGCCTGCAAAACCAGGGCGGCACCGTGCAGGGTGACAGCCTGAGCGTCACCGCCAACACTGCCGATAACAGCAGCGGCGGCCTGATGGCGAGCCTGGTCGGCAATCTGCAACTGACCGTCGAAGCCCTCAACAATCGTGGTGGCAAACTGTTCGGCAAAGAACAAGTGACCGTCAGCGGCGCCACTCTCGACAACAGCGCCAATGGCCAGCTCAGCGGCAACCAGATCAGCCTGACCTCACGTGACACCCTCACCAACCAGGGCGGCCTGATCGAAGCCAACCAGGGCCTGACTTTCACTGGCGGCAACCTGGATAACAGCGCCAACGGGCAACTGCGTGCGCTGGGCGGGTCCAGCAGCCGCGTCAACCTCAGCGGTGCGTTGAACAACCAGAACGGCACCCTCGAATTCGGCAGCCAGGCCTTCAGCCTTGACGCAGCCAGCGTCAACAACCAGAACGGGATGCTGCAACACGCTGGCACCGGCCTGTTCCACCTCAACACCGCGAGCCTCTCCGGCAGCCAGGGCAATATTCAGGGCATGGGCGGCGCCGATTGGGCGTTCGGTAAAGTCGATGGCTTGGGTCGTGTGCAACTCAACGAAGTACTCACCTACAAGAGCGACCAAGCGCTGGCCCTCAAGGCCGGCGATCGCATGGCCAGCGCCAAGGGCTTGATCCTCAACGTGGCGAGCCTGGACAACGGCGGTGAACTGCTCAGCGACGGCGACTTGAGCATCACCACCGGCGATATCACCAACAGCGGCCGCGTATCGGCCCTGCAAACACTCACCGTCGCCGCCAACAACCTCAGTCAAAACGGCGGCCGCCTGGCGGCCACCCATGCGCGCCTGAGCCTGGGCGGCAGCCTGGACAACCTCGGTTTCCTCACCGCCCGCCAGCAACTGGATATCGCCGCCGCGCAAATCAACAACCGCGGCACCCTCGGTGCCCAGGGCGCAGTGAACCTCACCGCAGTCAACGGCATCACCAATGCCGCCAACACGCTGCTGTTCAGCGGCGGCGACATGACCTTGCGCAGCAATGGCTTCAGCAACAGCTATGGCGATGTCTACAGCAAAGGCAACCTGAGCTTCGCCGCCCGCGATGGCGGGCGTGCCGTGCTGTTCAGCAACCGTTCCGGCACCGTGGAAAGCGAAGGCTCCATCGGCATCAATGCGGGCTTTATCGAAAACGCCAAAGATGAATTCGAACTCGGGCAAACGCTGACCACCGGCAGCTTGAGTTGGATCTGTGGCCAGCACTGCGGCGAGAGCGACAACTGGGAACGTGGCGAGATCACCATCTACGAAACGTACCTTGAGGCGGCGACCAAGGACTCGGTAGCGGCGCGCCTGGTGGCTGGCAAAAACATGCTGCTGCAAGGCGACACTGTGCAGAACCGCTACAGCCTGATGGCCGCCAATGGCGACCTGAGCATCACCGCCGGTGACCTGCTCAACCAGGGCGCCGCGACGCGCACGGGCCAGCGCAAGCTTGTCATCGGCACGCCAGGTCACGTCTCCGACGATTTGTTTGAACGCATGCAATATGTCGACGTGCCCGCGTTCAATGCGGCCACGGCGGCCGGGAATTTCGATAAGGCGCGCTTCGAAGAACTCAAAAGCCGCTCACCCAACAGCCTGCCGTTCGCCTACGCAAGTGACGTCACCACCTGGACCAACAACGGCGGCCCCGGCTACGACGCCACCCTGCAAGCCGGCGGCAGCGTCAACCTCAATGTCGCCCGCACCTTGCAAAACGGCACGCTGCATAACAACACCCTGGCCCAGTTGACCGGCACCCTCGGAGACGACCAGACGGGTATCCCCGTCGGCGGTATCAACATCAACCTGAGTAAGCACGCCAACGACGCCAGCGCCCAGGCACCCGGCACGGTATTGCCGGTTGTCGGTGCCGCCCCCGGCGGCGGCTTCGTGCCCGTGGATTACACCGGCACCGCGTTCGCGGCGGTCGACCCCACCACCTCGCCCCACTTCCAACTGCCCAAGGGCGAGTACGGCCTGTTCGTCAAGAGCGCCGACCCTACCAGCCACTACCTGATCGAGACCAACCCCGAGTTCACCTCGGCGTCCGGTTTCTTCAGCTCCGACTACATGCTCGGCAAGCTCGGCTACAACGCTGACAACGCCTGGCGCCGACTGGGTGACGGCCAATACGAAACCCGCCTGATCCGCGACGCCGTCCTCGCACAAACCGGCCAACGCTTCCTCGCTGGCGGCCTGGCCAGCGACGCCGACCAGTTCCGCTACCTGATGGACAACGGCCTCGCCAGCAAAGACGCCCTGCGCCTGAGTCTCGGCGTGTCTCTGACCAGCCAGCAAGTTGGTGCCCTGACCCACGACATCGTGTGGATGGAAAACCGCGTGGTCGACGGCCAGACAGTCCTCGTGCCCGTGCTGTACCTGGCCCAGGCCGACTCACGCAACGTGCGCGGCAACAGCCTGATCCAGGGCCGCGACCTCAACCTCGTCACCGGCGGCGACCTGATCAACGTCGGCACCCTGCGCGCCAGCAACAACCTCTCCGCCGTCAGCAGCGGCAGCATTTACACCGGCGGCCTGGTCGAGGCCGGCAACAACCTGAGCCTGCTGGCCCAGGACAGCATCCGCAACGCCATGGCCGGCGAAATACGCGGCAAACAAGTCAGCCTCACGGCGCTCAAAGGCGACGTCACCAACGACAACACCGCCATCCAGGTGCGTGACGGCGCCGGTATGCGCACCCTCACCGACACCAGCGCCGGCACCATCGTCGCCCGCGAAAACCTCGCCATCGATGCCGGCCGCGACCTCACCAACCGAGGCGCGCTGGTAGCAGGCAACGACGCCAACCTCACCGCCGGCCGTGACCTCAACCTAGTCGCCGCCAGCGACACTCGCGTGAAGCACGCATTCAGCGACGGCGGGCATAAATCCAGCATCACCACCGACGTCAAAAACCTCGCCGCCAGCGTCACGGCGGGCGGCAACCTGAATATGCAGGCCGGGCAAGACGTCAACATCATCGGCAGTACCGCCACCGCCGGCAAAGACCTCAACATCGCTGCCGGCCGCGACTTCAACGTTGCGTCGGTCAGCGACATGCATAACGTCGAAGGCAAGGAAAAGGACGGCAAAAAACGCATCAAGACCTCGGACGACCAGACCACTCAAGTGGCGAGCGTACTGACGGCGGGTGGGGATTTTGTCAGCCAGGCTGGGCGTGACACCACGATCGTGGCGAGCAGGATCAGCGCGGGGAATGAGGCTTATCTGTATAGCGGGGATAAGTTGAACCTGCTGGCGGCGCAGAACAGCACGCATACGTTGTATGACATGAAAGAGAGCGGCGGCTGGGGCGCGAAAAAAGCCAAGCGCGATGAAGTCACCCAGACCACCAACGTCGGTACCGAAATCAAAACCGTAGGTAACCTGACGCTGGTCAGCAATGGCGACCAGCGTTACCAAGTCACAAAGCTCAATAGCGGTAACGACCTGATTCTGAAAAGCGGCGGCGCCGTGGCGTTTGAAGGCGTGAAGGATTATCACGACGAGAGCCATACCAAGAGCAAGAGCAACATGGCTTGGTTCTCGATGAAGGGCAAAGGCAAAACCGATGAAACCTTGCGTCAGAGTGAACTGGTTGCCAAGGGGCAGACTGTCATCGAAGCCGTTAACGGTCTGAAGATTGACGTTAAACAAGTCGACCAGCAAACCGTCAGCCAGACCATCGACACCATGGTCAAGGCCGACCCGCAATTGGCCTGGCTCAAGGACGCCGAGAAGCGCGGCGACGTGGATTGGCGCCAGATAAAAGAGCTGCATGACTCCTTTAAATACAGCAACTCTGGTATGGGCCAGGGGGCCATGTTGGCGGTCATCATTATCGTCACCATTGTCACGGCAGGTGGTGCGAGTGCACTGGTGGGCGCAGGAGCATCGGCCGGTTCAACCATGGCCGCCGGCACTGCTGCGGTTGCGGCGACCAGTACGTCGGCGGCGGTAGCAGCCACAAGTGCTGGGCTAGGTAACATGATGGCCACCGCCGCACTGACCTCTCTAGCCAGTACCG
This sequence comes from Pseudomonas sp. R19M, assembly GCF_050312585.1. NCBI lineage: Bacteria > Pseudomonadati > Pseudomonadota > Gammaproteobacteria > Pseudomonadales > Pseudomonadaceae > Pseudomonas > Pseudomonas sp. R19M. The sequence continues at coordinate 25,976 of NZ_JBNPJV010000045.1, read as the reverse complement.
GTGCCGTGAGTACAATCAACAACAAAGGCAACATCGGCATTGCGCTCAAGGACACCTTCAGCAGCAGCAGTCTGAAAAACGCCGCCATCGCTGGGCTGGCAACCGGGGCGTTGAACTACGCAGACAGTAATTGGTTCAAGGGCGCAAGCCCTGCCGACGGAGCGGGCGCGAAAGTCACAACGGCAGGGCCGGTGCAGAACCCGGGCTATTCCAGTGATTGGCTCAGTTGGCCGAAAGCGCAGGATGCAGTCCTACGCGGTGGCACCCATGCCGTCATCGAAAGTGGCATTTCCACTGCCATCAACGGCGGCAGTCTGAAGGACAATCTAGGCTCCGCCTTGGTGTCGCAAGGTTTCGACCTTGCCGCTGCTGCCGGCAACAAGGGCCTTGGCAATCTGGCGAACGACCTTAATCTGAGCCCCGGCTCAGCGGAGAAGGTCCTGATGCACGCCATCCTGGGCGGTGCACTTTCAGCTGCTCGAGGCGGTGACTTCAAGACCGGCGCCATTGCCGCTGGTGCGGCTGAAGGGCTGACAGCAATTGCGACCGAGAACTTGGGTAAATACCTGGATGATCGTTTTGCAAAGGATGATCAATTCAAAGTCGCAACCGCGCAAATCATCGGTATTGCGGCCGGGTCTCTGGTAAACGGCAATCCGAATGACGCCGCTTGGGTGGCGGGCAATGTTGAGCGCTACAACGAGCAACTGCACCCACGAGCCGCAGACCTGATCAAAGAACAAGCGCCAAAAATGGCAGCGGACCTGAATATCAGCCAGGAAGAGGCCTCGCGGCGCATGGCGGTTGCGCTGGCGTATTACACCGATGAAGGCTGGAGCAAATCAATCCCGGCAGATGATGTAAGCAATATCGATACAGCGACCATGCAGCACTTAGGTATCGCTTTGGCGCCCATTGCGGATAACTACGCCCGAACCGACGCGTCCGCAGACGGAAGCCAGCGTGGGTACAGTGGCAACGAGACGGCAGCGTTGATTCTCGATTTCAAGGACACCCGCCCATCTGCCTACAAAGACAGCACTAGAAATATCGACTACCTAGGCGACCCTGAAGGGCACAACAGCCAAGGGACAGTGGATTTCTATCAGTCCAACTTGAACTACAGCGATAAGCCGACGGACTACCTGGAAAGCTTCAAAGGCGGGGTGGCTGGTATCGGTCGCAGTGCCTGGGGGCTAGTTGCTTCCACTGCCAAGCTCGGTGGTGAGCTTTTAGGCGGAAACGCACTGGGCGTCGCCAACGATTTCCTGGGACCGGTCGCAGATCCGTCTCTAGACCCGGTTGGTCAAATGACTACCCGGCAAACGGGTAGGGCACTCGTTTCGAAGTTTCAAGGCAACAGCTATGAATCAGCTGCGCAAGTTTCAGAATTAGTCACTGACGCTGCAACCATGGCCGCCCCAGGTTCTTCTGCAGCCAGATTTGGGCAAATTTCCAAGGCTAGCGAAGCCTCAGCATTTATCAGGGCCGACGGAGCTCTAGCGGCGAGAAGTGAAGCCGCTGCGGGGCTGACGACTCGATTGGCGGATGACATCCCAACCTATGGTCTGAGCCCCAATAGTTTTGACACTACTTTACAGTTTGAGCGCTCAGGCGCTCGTACACCGACCACATCCATCAACGCCTATCAACCGACTGCCCTTACTGGTGATTTAGGCAGCTACATTAGAACCGATGACTTACTTGCTGCCAGAAGCAATGAAGTCGTGCTGACGAAATACAAAGAGCCTTGCTGCTTCGCGGCAGGTACTAAAGTCTCAACTCCGAACGGCGACCGCGCCATTGAATCGCTTAGGGTCGGGGACGTGGTCTGGAGCAAGCCGGAAAGGGGCGGCAAACCTTTCGCCGCGAAGATTCTGGCGACCCATCAGCGCTCCGACCAACCGATTTACCGCCTTAAACTGAAAAGCGTTAGGGCAGACGGTGAAGCTAAGGGCGAAACCCTGTTAGTCACGCCGGGTCACCCGTTCTATGTTCCGGCTAAACGCGACTTTATTCCTGTCATCGATCTGAAACCGGGCGATCTGCTGCAGTCTCTGGCGGATGGCGAGACGAACAACACCTCGTCTGAGGTGGAGTCGCTGGAGCTTTACTTGCCAATGGGCGAGACCTTCAACCTAACGGTAGACGTGGGACACACGTTCTACGTTGGGGATTTGAAAACGTGGGTGCACAATACCGGGCCGTGTGCGTTGCCTCCTGACTTCTTCTCGAAAAAAGGAGGCGTCAGCACAGCCGACAAAGTAGCTGAGGGCGAAGTGGGTACGTATGGATCTACGGCTCCTCGTAGCGTCGGTGATGGTCTCACCCCGGACCATATCCCTTCGTTTGCGGCTGTTAAAGAGTCATTACGTCAGATGGGTATTGAGCTGACAGACGTTGAGTTGAAAGCCCTTCGCAATAATACCAATTGTGTCATAGTCAAAACCTGTAGCCATATGACAGACTCGCGAACTTTTGGTGGGCGAAACAATCCCGAGAAAGTCAGATTAGATGGTTCCAATCTGTATAAGGCAGCTGAGGCCGATATCGACACGTGGGTGCCCGTATGGAAAAGCGAAGGTTGGTCAGCTAGTAAGATTGAAAATACTCGGAAAGAACTTCACGATTCAAATAAAAAATTATTTGACGAAATAGGTATTAAGTATGAATCCAAATGAATACATAAATACGCCATTAATCGAGGCTCTCGAAGATTTTAGAAAGAGTTTTTCGATAGTTGAGTACTCGAAAGTTGAAAGTGATGAGTTTTTAAAATTGCCGGAGTGTGGTGTTTATTTTCAGGCGGGCGATGATGGCGTTATTGTAGGGTACAGAGTTTATTATCAGGCGGTTGGGGAATATTATCCAGCTTCCTCTGAAACTAAAAAAGCGTGTGCGGATCTTGAAACTATTGAAGACGCAACGGTTCATTTTGGTGCTCCCTCACGCGACGTGCCTTCCATAAAAATCCCAGGAAGGGCTCCTACAAACCCTGGATGTGAGTTCATGGTGAGGGAGCAAGTGGTGACTGTTTACTATGATGCTGAGAGCAGGTTTGTTAATTATATTCATGTGAAGAAAAAAAAATAATAGGAAACGCTGGGAGCAGATCATAGGGCTTAAGCGAGGGCGTTTTTATTAAATTGAATATAAATTGCAACAGCGTTTATTTTTGCTTCTAGATGGTGGTGGTGAAAGAAAAAATAGTGGGCGGACCACGGCTTTGCTTTTTTAGAGTTCATGAAGAATAGTGGTCTGTCCCCTATTTGTCGTAAGTCCCTAGACGAACTTAATATGGTCGTAACGGAATTGCGCGATCGATGGAAAATCGATCCTTTTCTTTTGCCAGATCTACCGAGAGGAGGGAAATGATGACTATCCTTTTAAAGGATTGGTGTGCTTTTTGTGAAGGTAAAAGTTATTTTGATAAATCGCATTTTTTGGCGTTGCTCAAAGTGCATTCTTCTCCAACTGAGATTGCTAAAGCGTTAAGCTATTTTCCTTACGCTGAAGGTTTGGTGTTTCGCATAAACGAGGTGATTCAAGCTGGTACGCTTGAAGATAATTTTTATCTTCGTCCAACGATAGAGTCCAGCGAATTAGAATTGATGCGAAGAGGGAAGGCTTGGTTGCAAGATCAGGCAAATTTTTGTAAAGATCTTGGGGATCATGAATTGTATGAAATATGCCATCGTGCGAAATTGGTTTACGAGAAAAAAGATCAATTTAAGTCTTTTGATAACTTAGATTTTCCTGGTAACTGGGTGCTTGAGCTTTTAGGAGATCATGTCAGGGATTGCAGGTTGCTAAAAACAGAACAAGAGTATGCACTGTTTGAAGCGCTTTACGGGGTTGCCGCTGATTATTATTTGGCATGGTACATGGGGCAACCTTTGATAAATCTTAGATTTGACTTTCGTTCATATTTTGAATTTTGGAAAGTGGGTGGTGCAGGGTATTTGTTTGAAGATAAGTTTGTTATTTGTCGAAGGTAGGAGGTAGCCCACAGTTATACGTTTTTTTGATGGTAGGCAGAGTTGCTCTTTTAAAATGTGATTTATTTTTTGTGTTTATTCGATTTTGTTGGCCTAGTGATGGGCGGCTAAGCTGTAAGCTCTTATCCAATTAGAGAAGAATAGTGGTCTGACCCTATTTTCCCATACTTGGCATCACCATCAGGATACCGGTAGGATGCAGCTGGTCCCCGAGGCTTTTCATAATGGTGCGCGTCACATCGGGTGGGAATCGATGAGTAAGGGGCAATAAATGATTGCTGGAGTAAGTTTTGATTCTTATTATGGTCAAGGTGATTCTGCTGATATAGAAGCTTTTGAAATATTGGCGGGTATAGTTTTTCCTGAAAAATACAAAGAAGTTTCATTGGGGTTTAATGGCGCATTTATTTTAAATAAACCTGTTTTCAATTTCTATAATCGTCTTCTCGGCGAGGACGTTACGAGCAGCGCTGGTATGTTTTTACCTTTCGGTGAACTCGAAGGCTCATTCGAGACAATGGAGATGAAGTACCGTCATCCGCCAGAGGGTTTTGTTCAAGGTTTAATTATTTTCTCGGTATTAGGGAACGGAGACGCGCTTTGTTTTGACTACCGTGAAAATCGGCTTTCTGATGATCCTGCCGTGATGATGTGGCATCATGAGGCTGTGCCAGGTAGCGATTCCGAATTATCATTTGTTGCTTCCTCATTTTCAAAGTTTTTAGAAAAATTATTTGAGCGGCCGCCCGAATAATAAAAATTCCGAAGGCAGAACGGGGCGATTTATTTAATTCTAAGGATTTGTTCGTCTAAGTCTGTCCCCTTTTTTCAGTTAGAGGGGCATGATTGCTCATCCGGTCGACTATCGCTGGACTAGCTACAGGGCAAATGCACAGGGTGAGCCATCAAGCTTTTAAGCCCACATGCGGTCTACAGGGAGCTAGGTAGCAGCACCGTGCAGCGAGCCGAATCCTACCGGTTTTTATTCAAGTATCGGCTTTCCCTTGGGTTGATAGAGCAAATTCGATTTTCTACAAACGGTAATTACGTTTTTTGGGCGATCAAAAGTTTGCGGCCGAGATTGAGCAGGCATTAGGTAAAAGAGTTTCGCAGGGTGTATCAGGACGCCCAAAAAGTGTGGGCTAAAAGAATAGAAGAATAGTGGTCTGACCTCTATTTTTCAAATGCTGCAGACTGGAGAGCACTGCGTGATAACTGGGATGACCTCGGGTATGGTCAAATCTTAAGTACTGAAAATCGGGCCGCGATTGCTAAAGGACGGACCCCAAAAGTCGACGATGCATGGGTTAAGGTTTTCCTGAAGATGCAGGGCTAAAGGGCGAGAGAATTCCTATGCACCATGTTCAAGGTTCGCCACTTACTGTGCCACTGCCTGATACACGGCATTTGGATGCGCATATGCCAGGAGGGTTTAGATATAATCCGGGCGGTCCAGGGTCGGCGCTCCCGACATACCCTCCGAAAAAAGGAGCTGAATAATGCATTCCGTACCTCTAGACCATGAGAAGCAAAAGTTGATTTTCTACGTGGCTCAGGATTTAGATCACTCTATTAGATCTAATGTGCAGCAGCTGGTGAAGGAGGTCGCCGCATCAAGAATATGGAGTATTGCGCCACCAACCTTCATTGACGCGATAGATGAAGGTGGCGCGAAAGTAGTGGGTGGAGCGCTAGAGGTTTATTCAGCACTGCAACCAAACAAACTTTCTATTGATATGGACTCGAGAAATCTGGATGAAGTAGAAGAATTAATCTTTGCCGTAAAAAAATTATCTGAAAGAGAAAATATTTCTTTTGAGTTTCAGTTGGGTACTACTTTTGTAGGCGCCATTGATGATGGTGTTATTGATCGAGTCTTGCTTGAGGGGCTGCTTATGCCATGGCGAAATCATATCAAAGGGAAAAGAATAGAAGAATAGAGGGAAGGAATAGGGGGCAGACAACGGCTTTATGTCTTTTGAGGTCAGAAGAATTGCTCTTTTAAAATGTCATTTATTTTTTGTAATTATTCGATTTTGTTGGCCTGGTGATGGGCGGATAAGCTGTAAACTCTTATACAATTAGAGAAGAATAGTGGTCTGCCCCCTATTTTCCTCCTGCTACCCTAAAGGCTAACTCTGGGTTGCCGGAAAAATCATTTAGTTCAAGGAGATAGCTTGGTATGGATTCTAGATTAATCCCACTCCGTAAAGAGCTGGCGAAAATGACTTCTGATCAGGCGGCAGCTTGGATATTGAGCCGGTACCCTCTTTCTTCAGATAATTGGGGTGAGGCTTTATTGCTTCTTCCTCATAGATCTTGGAAAAGACCAGAGCAGAAACGTTTAGCGGACTATTATTTCAAGAAGATTCCGTTCTCTAGCGCTAGAGGGTATGAAGTGTTCGCGTCAATCATGTCAATTAAGTTAATGGTTGCATGTATTAACGATGCATTGCCCAAAGATCCTAGCAGGATGGAGTTATTGTTTTATCATCTTATCCCTGTGCTTAAGCGTTTTGCGAAGAATGATGCAGATCGAAAAATTATTGAAGTTTTTCTCTCGGCTTCTTCGATAATTCCGTCAAAAGATACTTGATAGATAAATATAAGGGTGGGACCACGGTTTTACGTTTTTTTGAAGGTCAGCAGAGTTGCTCTTTTAAATGCCTTTCCATCCGCGCACAAAGCCAAAGCGGGCGACACTGCGGCCGCCCGATTTTCACTCAGGATGGATCAGCATTAAGCCTACGACTGATGACATCCAGCAAATCACACCCGTCGCGTAGCGGAATGGCCAGCAAGTGGGCGAAGTCTGAAAGTACTACGGCATCGCTGCTGAGTTGTTCGCGGAAGGCCAGGTTTTCCAGCAATTGGGTGACAGCCCGAATGCGGTGCACGGCGGCGTCGTGAAGGACGTCGAGGGGTGCCTGGGTGTCGATCATTAGAGCTGGGACGGTGCAATCGTGGCCGGTTAGGGGCATGTATCGATTCATGGGTACAACCTCGGTCAGTATGTGAGGCTGTCACCTGTCGTCGCCAAACGAATGGGTGACAGCTGTACGCAGGTTGGCGAACCGGGACCGAGTTCCGGCAGACCCGAAGGTCTCCCGCGCACAGCTGCCATAAAGCAGCAATGCGGGTACGGAAGCCCCTGCAAGCAAGCAGAAAGCTTTCGCATACGGTCAACGGATCGCCAAATCCGATCGCCCTGTTGGGCGACGGCCGGACTATAAGCCCCTCACCCAAACCCGCGCAAGCCTTGCGCTCGGCGCTTCCCGGCATCATCTTTATTTTGTGAAATAAGGAGTCGACCAAGTTTTTTTCGCATGGCTGTCTGAGCCCTATTTTTCTTTGGTAGTGGCCTTGTGATATTATTTGGTTGGCGGGTCGTTGCTGGCTTTTAAGTCTGAACCTAAACCCATCATCTGCATGGACAACGCGCCGTTTCGAATGAAATAGGCTGCGATAGGGAGTATTCAATGCGTTTTGCTGTATGGGTTTTGCTGGGCATAGCACTGTCACTTACCGGCTGTAACACCACTCCTTACGATAGAGCGACGGTTTACTACGACCGCGCGCAGTACCCTTCCGATCTGGTCAAAAGCTTTCCGGATATCAGCGACCCGATTATTCAGCATGGCCGTTGCTCGCTGATCATCACTACGCCCAACTCGAATACAGGCACTTACTACTTCTGCACTTTTGCGCTGACGTCCAATGATTTGTTCGTGATGGGCTGGAACGGCAAAACCATGAAGTATGAAGAACTGGCGAACGTAAAATTGTCGGCCCTCAAAAAGATCTCTATCTGGTCCTTCTTCCGTGCCCGGCAATTGCAGTTGACGGAAGGCCAGCGGCTGCTGGGCCTGAGCGTAACGATTGATGATGGCGGGTACGACGATGCAGCTGGGACCGAGCGGTTGTTCGAAACCCTGAAAAGCAAAGGCATCACGGTGGTAAAGAGTGAAGGCCAGATTAGTCCGCCGCCTGCACCTGCGCCGATGTTTATTCCGATCATCATTCCAAAATAAACCGATGCAGCCGCCTCTACTGCGCAAACATTCAAGGACTGATATGAAACACCTCTTGCTCATATTGCTCACCGCTTTCATCCTCGGCGGCTGCGTCAGCCATCCCATGACCCCCGAAGACCGCGCGCAGATCAAGACCGTGAAAGTCCTGCCCGTGAAGTGGGAAAAGAACATGGTGTATTTCGGCCGCGAACAAGCCTGGGGCGCGGCGTTGGGCGCCGGGCTTGGCGCGGGTGTTGGCATGGCCAGTGGGGCGTCCAAGGTAGGCACCGCCGCATTGAGCGGCGCCGGGTTTGCGGCGGGCATGAAGCTTGGGCAACTGGCCGAGATGCCGACACCGGTGGCAATCCTGACGGTGATGGATGCCGAAAAAATCGATTTAGGTGTATTGCTCAAGCAAGGCTTTATCGATGCGTTGGGCAAGACTTCTACCCTCAAGGTCGTAGGCGACGATGAGCCTGCCGATGCACAGATCCAGCTGACCGTGGCCGAGTGGGGCTTTCGCCTCACCCAGGGTTTCAGCAGCGTGATTTACCCCACCCTCAACGTGGTGGCGCAGATGGATCGCGGTGACAAGATGATCTGGCGCACCAGTGAGGCCATCACCCCGTTCAATGGCCAGAATGTCTATGGCTACACCCCGCTGACCTATCGCACCGACCCGGAAGCCGTGCGCCGGGCGCTGACTGGGATTACGCAGATTTCCGGGCAGTATCTGGTGAAGGAACTCAAGTGAGTCCGCGCAAAGGCTTGCTGCCATCGGGGGCAAACCCCTCCGCATTTGGGCCTTTGTAGGGTTGAAACAACTTGAGAACGGCTATTAACCCCGTAAAATGCCGCAGCCGTCGCGGTACGACAAATTCAGGGATGAATACAGATGCACGTGTTTGCCTCCCCGAAATTGCCGCAGCCTGCACGCTGCTGATTTCTCACTTTAGGAGCAACACGTGAAGACACTGTCCAAAATCCTGCTGTCGGGCTTCACCGCCGCAGCGCTGTTGACCGTGGCCGGTTGCGCCACCGAGAGCAACCGCGCGATGCCGGTTGAGCAAGTCGCCAGCGCCAACGTCGCTTATTCGGGCGTGCGTGTGCCGATTGCCGTGGGCAAGTTCGATAACCGCTCCAGCTACATGCGCGGCATCTTCTCTGATGGCGTTGACCGTCTCGGCGGCCAGGCCAAGACCATCCTGATCACTCACTTGCAGCAGACCAATCGCTTCAGCGTGCTGGACCGCGACAACATGGGCGAAATCTCCCAGGAAGCCAAGATCAAAGGCACCGTGCAGAAGCTCAAGGGCGCTGACTATGTGGTGACCGGCGACGTGACCGAGTTCGGTCGCAAAGAGACCGGCGACCGCCAGCTGTTCGGTATCCTTGGCCGTGGCAAGACCCAAGTGGCCTACGCCAAAGTCGCGCTGAATATCGTCAACATCAACACCTCCGAAGTGGTGTATTCCACCCAGGGCGCCGGTGAGTACGCGCTGTCCAACCGTGAAGTGATCGGCTTCGGCGGCACCGCCAGCTACGACTCCACCCTCAATGGCAAGGTCCTGGACCTGGCCATGCGCGAAGCCATCAACCGCCTTGTCGACGGTATCAACGCCGGCGCCTGGAACCCACGCAACTGATCAGCAACACCCCAAGGAGCAGTACACGGATGAGCAAGGCAGTGAAGTTGGCGCTGATGCTGACAGCAATCGCGACGGTCGCGGGGTGCCACACGGCGCCCCAGCCTCTGTATCAATGGGAAAGCTACCAGCCGCAGGTTTACGAGTACTTCAAGGGTGAACCCAAGGAGGCGCAGGTTGAGGCGCTGGAGCGCGATCTGCAGAAGATCAACGCCAGTGGCCGCAAAGCGCCGCCGGGCTACCACGCGCACCTGGGCATGCTGTATATGAGCATGGGTAAGGATGACCAGATGGTGCAGGAGTTTCGTACCGAGAAGGCCCTGTTCCCCGAGTCCGCTTCGTACATGGACTTCCTGCTGAAAAACGCCAAGACTGGAGTCGCCGCTAAATGAGCCTGTTAAAACTCACTGGCGCCTTGCTGGCCCTGGCCTTGCTCGGCGGTTGCGCAGCGCCCAAGACCGTTGATTACACGGCGTACAAGCAGGCGCGACCAAAGTCGATCCTGGTGCTGCCGCCGATCAATGAGTCGCCGGAAGTGCAGGCGTCCTACAGCCTGGTTTCCCAGGTGACGTACCCATTGGCTGAAGCCGGCTACTACGTGCTGCCGATTGCCCTGGTGGATGAAACCTTCCGCCAGAACGGTCTGACCACCGCCAACGACATCCAGGGCGTGCCGCCGACCAAGCTGCACGACATCTTTGGTGCGGATGCGGCGCTGTATATCACCGTCAGCGAGTACGGCACCAAGTACATGCTGATCTCCAGCGACACCTCCGTGACGGCCTCCGCCAAACTGGTCGACCTGCGCACCGGCACTACCTTGTGGACCGGTACCGCTAGAGCGTCCAGCGAGGAAGGCAACAACAACGGTGGCGGCCTGGTGGGCATGTTGATCACGGCGGCGGTCAAGCAGGTAGTCAACAGCTCTACCGATGCGGCGCATCCGATTGCCGGTATTACCAGTGCGCGGTTGCTGTCGGCAGGGCAACGCACGGGGATTTTGTACGGCCCGCGTAACCCGAAATACGGTACGGACTGACGCTCAATAGTGGGAGGGGCTCGCTCCCTCCCACACTGCTTTCGGGTGCCAGGTAAATGGGGTTTAACCCGAACCTTACGCACCTTGCGTCTGACCTTGTGAACGGATCATTCACTCACGAGGTTCAGCCCATGTCCCATCCTCTGCTCTTGTTGCGTCCTACCGCCCAAGGCTTTGCCGTTACCGTGCTGGTGGCGCTGGCCGGGTGTGGGGGGCCGTCGTCCACGCAAGTGGCCACGCCGGATGAATCGGCGCCCATTTCCGAGTTGCAAAGCGTGGCGCCCCAAGGGGCTTTGGCGAAAGCCGCGATAACGCCCGCACCGATGACTGCGCGCTTGCAGATGCCGGAATCAGCGGCGGTGGATTATCGCAGCGAACCCCGCGAGCACTACGAAAACCTGCCGCAGAACCCGGTGCATCGCGTCGCCGAAACCCCGGTCTCCACCTTCAGTGTGGATGTCGATACCGGCAGCTACGCCAACGTACGACGCTTCCTCAACCAAGGCCGCCTGCCGCCCGAAGGCGCCGTGCGATTGGAGGAAATGCTCAATTACTTCCCTTACAGCTACGCACTGCCCACCGACGGCTCGCCCTTTGGTGTGACCACCGAAGTCGCCGCCACGCCGTGGAACCCGCATACCCAGCTGCTGCGCATTGGCATCAAGGCTTCCGATAAAGCCGTGGCGGAACTGGCGCCCGCCAACCTGGTGTTCCTGGTGGATGTGTCCGGCTCCATGGACCGCCGCGAAGGCTTGCCACTGGTGAAAAGCACGCTGAAATTGCTGGTGGATCAGTTGCGCGAGCAAGACCGCGTATCGCTGGTGGTCTACGCCGGTGAATCCCGCGTGGTGCTCCAGCCGACGTCGGGCCGTGACAAGGTGAAGATCCGCAACGCCATCGATCAGCTCACCGCCGGCGGCTCCACGGCCGGTGCTTCCGATATTGAAATGGCCTACCAGATGGCTCGCGAAGGTTTTATCCACAAGGGCATCAACCGCATCCTGCTGGCCACCGACGGCGACTTCAACGTGGGCGTCAGCGACTTCGACAGCCTCAAGCAGATGGCGGTCGAGCAGCGCAAAAGCGGCGTATCCCTCACCACCCTCGGCTTCGGTGTAGACAACTACAACGAACACCTGATGGAGCAACTGGCCGACGCGGGCGACGGTAACTACGCCTACATCGACAACCTGCGCGAGGCGCGCAAAGTGTTGGTCGAACAACTCAGTTCGACCCTGGCCGTGGTAGCACGGGATGTGAAATTGCAGGTGGAATTCAACCCCGCCCAGGTCAGTGAATACCGCCTGCTGGGCTATGAAAACCGCACCCTCAACCGTGAGGATTTCAACAACGACAAGGTCGATGCCGGTGAAATTGGCGCAGGGCACACGGTGACCGCGCTGTACGAAATTGTCCCCAAGGGCGAGAAGGGCTGGCTGGAGCCGTTGCGATACGCCGCTGCGCCTGCGGCCGACGGTCAGTCCGCCGAGCTGGCGATGTTACGGGTGCGCTACAAGCCCGCTGCGGGCGGCAACAGCCAGTTGATCGAACGTCCTATCGCCAACCAGCCCACCCCGGCCAGCGACGACCTGCGCTTCTCGGCTGCCGTGGCTGCCTTCGCCCAACAGCTCAAGGGCGATGGCCGCTACACTGGCAGCATGAGTTTGCAGGACACCGCCAAACTGGCCCGCTCGGCTCGCGGCGATGACCCGTTCGGCCTGCGCAATGAGTTCGTGCAACTGGTGGAGTTGGCCCAGAACCTCAAACCCTGATCTCGACCCCGCCCAAATCTGAGAGGCATGCCCTAACCTGTAGTGAGCGGGCTTGCCCGCGCTGGGTGGCGAAGCCGCCCCAACGGAACGCCGTGGTGTTTCAGAAAAACCGAGGTGCCTGGGTTTGGGGCGGCTGCGCCACCCAGCGCGGGGCAAGCCCGCTCACTACCCCCCTCCCACCGTTAGATCAGCTTCGATTGACAGAAAGGAGTTCGCCCACCCCATGGCCGTTCCACACGACTCACCCAGCGACGAATCGCTGCTGGCCCGTTACCGCTCCGGTGATGCCGCCGCCTTTGAAGGGCTCTATGCGCGGCACCGTCAGGGCCTGTACCGGTTCCTCGTGTCCCTGAGCAACAAGGCTGAACTGGCCGAAGAAATCTATCAGGACACCTGGCTCAGCCTGATCCGCAGCACCACCCAACCCCAGGGCCGGGCAAGTTTTCGTACGTGGTTGTTTCAGATCGCCCGTAATCGCCTGATCGACCATTGGCGCAAGCATGGCATCCACAACCCTTTACACGACAGTTACGATGAACAGCTGCACGCCCAGGCCGACGACAGCGCCGGCCCCGAGCAGCAACTGAGCCTGAGCCGCGACCAGGCGCGCCTCGACGCCGCGTTGCAAGACCTGCCCGAAGACCAGCGCGAAGTCTTCCTGCTGCGCCTGCACGGCGACCTTGAAGTGCCGCAAATTGCCGCCCTCACCGGCGCCCCGCTGGAAACCGTAAAAAGCCGCCTGCGTTACGCCCAGCAGAAACTGCGCCGCCTGCTGGCCGAGGAGATACCTGTATGACCGACTCCCGACAGACCCCGGATTCCGACGACCTGCTGATCCAGCATGTGCGTCAACACAGCATTGGCGAGCCGCCTGCGTCGCTGGATGCCTTCATCCTGGCCACCGCGCGCCGCGAGGTGCCTGCGCCCAAGCTCAGCCTGTGGCAGCGCTGGAGCCGTGCCTGCCGTCAGCCGCGTTGGCAAATGGCGTTCGCCACGGTTGCCGGCGTGGCATTGATGCTCGGCGTGGTGATGCGTACCACCGAGCTCGACCTCGATACACAGGGGCCACAGGGCCCACAGGGGCGCCTGGCGGCGCCGGCGGCGCTGTCTGCGCCTGCGCCTATGAGTGCACCGCCCCAGGCCGAGTCTTACAGTGCCCCGCAGCGAAGTGAGGCGTTGCCCCAAGGCAAACTGGCCAAACGAACCGCGCCGCAGCCGCTGGAGCAGGGGCTGCTGGAAGTATTGCGCTTGCGTGCGGCAGGGGACGAAGCGGCTGCGACGGCCAAACTGGCCGAGTTGAAGCAACGCTTTCCCTCGCAAAATATCGAGGAGCAGCTAAAGGCATTGCAGTCTCGATGAGCCTGTGGCGATGGCATCTTCCGCGGCCATCGCCAGCCTCTGGGCAACGGGTCATAAGCATATGAATTTATAATTAGTCGCGGCGCTTACAATTGCTGCTAGTTTAATCAGCGAAAGACGTCATTGTTCCTGCTGGCCAACAGAGCGGGTCATGTTTCATAGGATGAAAAGTTGCATGCGGACTTCAAGGGATTAAAGTCTTCTCAGCATTCGCTACATGGCCACTGGGAAATCGCTCTACCTGTTGAAAGTCCATTCAATTGGATTGATAAACGGTGCCTTACATGACGGCTACGCTAAATGACTCGCTGGCAAACACGGTGGTCTCTGAGATTCAACAACCCCTGGATATTTTCGAGCGTAAAGAATCCAACGTACGCTCTTATTGCCGGGACTTTACCGACACTTTCCATACCGCTGAAGGCTCGACCCTGACCAGTGAACAGGGTCAGGTATTCATCGATTTTTTCAGTGGAGCCGGTGCCCTGAACTACGGGCATAACAACAAGGTGTTAAAGGCTGCGCTGCTGGAGTACATCGCCGACAATGGCATCACCCATGGCCTGGACTTCAAGACCACGGCCAAAAAGGCCTTCCTGACCGCGTTCGAGGAGCACATCCTGGCGCCGCGCAACCTGCGTTACAAGGTGCAGTTTCCTGGGCCAACCGGCACCAACGCGGTGGAGGCGGCCATCAAGCTGGCGCGCAAGTACACCGGGCGCCAGAACGTCGTGGCGTTCACCAACGCGTTCCATGGCATGTCCCTGGGCAGCCTCGCCTTGACCAGTAACCCACGCAAGCGTGCCGGGGCCGGGGTCACCCTGAGCAACGTGACGTTCATGCCGTACGACCAGTATTTCGGCGACAACGTGGACACTTCGCACTACCTGGCCGACATGTTGCGCAGCGGCAGTGGTATCGACAAGCCGGCGGCGATCGTGCTGGAAACCGTGCAGGGCGAGGGCGGAGTGAACAGTGCCTCGGCCGCATGGGTGCAGGCTGTACAGCGCATCGCGCAGGCCCACGACATCCTGCTGATCATCGATGACATCCAGGCCGGTTGCGGCCGTACCGGTGACTTTTTCAGCTTTGAAGCCCTGGGGGTCACGCCGGATATCGTGACCTTGTCGAAATCCATCAGTGGCTACGGCTTGCCCATGGCCCTGGTGTTGCTCGCGCCGCATCTGGACGTGTGGGAGCCGGGCGAGCACAACGGTACGTTCCGGGGCAACAACCTGGCCTTCGTCACGGGCAAAGCGGTGATCGAGCACTACTGGCGCGACGCCGGTTTTACCCAAGCGTTGAAAGCCAAGGCCGACTTCCTGCAAGCGTCGCTGGCGGCGCTTTCCCAACACTTCGCCGCCAAGGCGCCCAACCGTCTCAAGGGGCGTGGTTTCTTCAGGGGGCTCGAGTTTGAAGACAAGAGCCTGGCGCAACGAATCGCGGCCAAGGCCTACCTGCGAGGGTTGATCATTGAGACGTCGGGCATTGACGATCAGGTGCTCAAATTCCTCCCGGCGCTGACCATCACCCCGGCGCAGATTACCCAGGGCCTGCAGATACTGGAGCAAGCTTTCGCCGAGGTAACCGCGCCATGAGCCAAGCGATTGTTACCCGACATGCGTCCCTGGATGACGCGCAGGCCATCGCGCCGCTGCTGGACAAATACCGTGAGTTCTATGGTGAGGCCCCCGACTTGTCGCGGTCACTGGCCTTTATCCAGCAACGGTTCTTTTTGGGCGAGTCGATCATTATCGTGGCCGAGATAAATAACGAAGTGATCGGTTTTACCCAACTCTTCCCGAGTTTTTCCAGTGTCACGCTGGAGCGTCTCTGGATATTGAATGACTTATATGTAGAAGCTTCCAAGCGCAGTGCGGGAGTTGGGTTGGCCTTGTTGACGGCGGCGCGCAACTTTGCGCTGAGCACTCATGCCAAACAGTTGTTTATTGAAGGCGCCGAAGATAATCCACGGGCGAGAAACTTATATGCGCGCTTTGGTTTTATCGAGAACACGGCCTACCACTATTACCATCTTCCACTCGCCCGCGCCCAAGGATAGGAGCTTTCCATGTCAGAGACTATTTACGATATCGTCGGGATCGGCTTCGGCCCCTCCAACCTGGCGCTGGCCATCGCGCTCGAAGAAGCCACCTCACCCTTGACCTACCGCTTCCTGGACGCCAAACAGGCTCCGGACTGGCAGGATGAGATGTTGCTCAGCGGCTCGGATATCCAGAACAACCCTCTGCGGGATCTGGTGACACCCCGCAACCCACGCAGCCGCTATGGCTTCGTCAATTACCTGAAAGAAACCGGCCGCCTGTTCGACTACCTCAACTTGCCGCTGACCTATCCGCTGCGGCGCGAGTACGCCGAATACATCAAGTGGGTGGCCGGGCATTTTCTGGGTAGTGTCGAATCATCGGCGTTCGCCCGGCGCGTCGAGCCGCTGAACGTCAAAGGCGAGCCCGTATGGAAGGTCACCTACAATGATCAGCGGGTCATCTACGGGCGCAGCCTGGTGCTGGGCACTGGGCGCACGGCGAACATTCCGGCGGTGTTCGATGGCCTGCCTGGCCCGCAGGTGTTCCACCTTAACCATTACCTGGAGCGTATTCATGCTTTGCCGCCGACTGCGCAACGCATCGGCGTGGTGGGCTCCAGCCAGAGCGCGGTGGAAATTGTGCTCGACCTGACCGCCAGGTTTCCGGACAAGGATATCTATTCGTTGCACCGCAGCTTCAGCTTCCGCCTCAAGGACACCAGCCCGTTCAGCGACAAGGTGTATTTTCCGGAGTTCATCGATTACTACTTCAACCTGCCACCCGAGGCCAAGGCACGGGTGGACAAGCAGCTGCGCGGGACGAACTACAGCTCGGCCGATGAGGATGTGATCAATGCGCTGTATGTGCGCATCCATGAAGAAAAACTGCAGGGCAAACAGCGCATCCACATTCTCAACAATGTTGCCATCGAGCAGGCGTCCATAAGCGCCTCCGGGCAGGTAGAACTGGCGCTCAAGGAGGTCAACCAGCTCACGCACTCGACCCTGGCACTGGACGCCGTGGTGCTCGCCACCGGCTTCAAGGACATCGCCGCCAAGGAAAACGGCGAGCTCTACCCACCGCTGCTGGCGCCTTATCACCGACGGTTTCGCACCGACACCCAGGGGGCACTGGTGGTCAACCGCGATTACAGCCTGACCGCACTGGACGACTTGCCCGCCGTGTATCTTAACGGGCTCTGCGAAAGCTCCCACGGCCTGGGGGATGCCGGCTCGTTCAGCCTGATCTCCCTGCGGGTCGAGCACATCCTGGCGGCCCTGGAGGAGACGCTGGCGTTGACCGAGGCACCGACACAAGCGTTGGCTTGATCCAACCCGGCAGCAGCCGTTGCCGGCTGCTGCTTCTTACAAGGAGTTCTTATGTTTACAGCGGCATTGATCTACATCCTGGCGGTGATCAGCCCCGGGCCCAACTTCATCATCGTCAGCCGGTTTTCCTCGCTGGGGTCCGTCTCCACCGGCATCGGCGCAACCTTGGGCATCTGTACCGTCGGCGTGTTCTTCTCGACCATTTCCCTGCTCGGCCTGGCGGCGTTGCTGCATCAGTATCCGGCGTTTTCCAAAGTCGCCACGCTGTGCGGTTCGGCGTACCTGCTGTACATCGCCTACAGCATCATCAAAAGTGTGCTGGCGAAAAACACCGGCACCGCCGAAAGCTCGACGCCGGGGGTGACCAGTTTTGCCAAGGCTTATCGGGTGGGGGTCATCACCAACATCAGCAATATGAAAACCATCGCCTTCATGATCAGTATCTATGCAGGCTTTCTCTCTTCACCGCGTTCGGACCTGGATAAAGTCCTGGTCGTCATGCTGTGTTCGAGCCTGGAAATCATCTGGTACTCACTGGTGGCGCTGTTGTTCGGCCAAGGCCCGATCAAGGCACTGTTCCTCAAGTACACGCGGCAGATCGACGTCGGGCTGGCGGTCTTCCTTGTCGCGTTCTCACTGAACAACGCCATCCCTGTACTGATTGCCAGTCGATGAGGCTTTGTCATGGAATGGAACGAAGTACTCAGGGATGTAGGTGTGCGCTTCAAATACCGCAGCTGGTTGCTGATCGACCTGTCGCCGGATGAACTGGCCTTGCGCGAACCGCTGGCCACACCGGGCCAGGACTACTCGGGCATGGCCCTGATCCTGGATTGCAGCCTGGAGAGCATGTTCCAGATCGTCGATGGCCTGGGGCCGGGCATCAGCTATGCCGCCTCGCTGCAGGCCAGCAAGCAACCGGTGGTGGCGGTGCCTGCGAGGAGGGCGCACTTTCAGGATTTTCGATGGGCGTGCTGAGCACCCACAAAAAAGCCCCAGGTCTTTCGACTTGGGGCTTTTTCATGCATATCTGGTGCACCCGGCGGGATTCGAACCCACGACCCCTGCCTTCGGAGGGCAGTACTCTATCCAGCTGAGCTACGGATGCTTGTGCGGGCGACATCATACCCATGTCGGCCAGATGCGTCCATGCCGGTGTTTTCACTGGCGATCGTAGGCAGTGTCAGGGCCAAAAGCGGCTATTTGCCATTATCTTTCACAACTCCTCCTACCGTACGTCCCTTTGTTTGCTTTGCTCTTGTGGCTCCAGCACCGCTGTGGCGCCGCAATTCCCTCCCCCCTGGCCAGGTGAACGCATGCATTCCAAAGGAACCGTGATGCTCGATCTCCCGCTGAGACTGACCTTGCTCGCCCGCTCCGATTTATTCCGAGGGCTGCCGGAGCCGCTCTTGTGCTACGTCGCCACCCATATGGTGGAGCGCACGCTGGTTGATCGTGAGCTGCTTTATTTCAAGGATGACGCTCTCGAATTTATTGCGTTGGTGGTGGAGGGCCGGATCTATTCGGTGGTACACGGGCCGGATGGCCGCGAGCAGATCATCGGCAGCATGGGCGCCGGGCAGGTCGTGGGCGAGACGGCGTTGATCAATGACCATGGTCGTGAGTCTTCGACCTTTGCCGGCGGCCCGACGCGCTTGCTGCAACTGGGGCGTCGACATTTTGCTCCGCTGTTTGAGGAACCAGTGTTTCTGCGGCGTCTGTTGATGCTGATGATGGTGCGCCTGTTGCATGCCATCGAACTGCTCGAATTGGTCTGCCTGCATCGGCTGGAGTCGCGGCTGGCGCGGTTCCTATTGGCCAATATGGACGAGATCGACCTGGCCCTCGCCATGCCCAGCGTGTCATTGCCCGCCAACCAAGGGGTGTTGGCGGCCATGCTCAATACCAGTCGCCCCAAGCTCAATGTGCAACTGCAGTTGTGGCGCCGCAGTGGCCTGATCAGCGGCAGCCTGGAGCGGATGGTGATCAACGACCTGGAGCATTTGCGGCGCAAGGCATCTGCCTTGAATTAGCCCTCGCGGTGTTCCCCAGGTAACAGCGCGCGCCTGTTTGTGCCTCGCACACTGGCCCTTCATCAAGGATGCACAGGAGTGCTTGCGATGGGGATGACTGTTCCGTTCAAGGATCAATGGGTGG
Source organism: Pseudomonas sp. R19M (assembly GCF_050312585.1). Taxonomy (NCBI): domain Bacteria; kingdom Pseudomonadati; phylum Pseudomonadota; class Gammaproteobacteria; order Pseudomonadales; family Pseudomonadaceae; genus Pseudomonas; species Pseudomonas sp. R19M. The sequence continues at coordinate 6,616 of NZ_JBNPJV010000045.1, read as the reverse complement.
CGGATGACCGCTTGTTTGAAACGAGTTGGCGCGCCGTCCAGGGCGAGTTGAAGCGGCGTGCGCTGCGGCGTGCCAAGGGTAACCGGGATCAGGGCCAGGAATGGTTGTCGGCAACGGCGATCAAGGCCCTGCTTTTTTTTCGGCGCTCGCCTGAGCGTATTCGCGACCCTCAGGGGTTTCTGTTTCTCGTGCTCGACCATGTGTTTCTCGACAGCCTGCGGCGTGGCAAGCGTGAGGGGCAACTGTTCGATGACTCGGTCGATCTTGAGCACGATCACCTGGCCGCGCTCGCCGCCCCCTGCGCCTCGGTGCTGGAGTGGGTGGAGCGTTATGAGCGCCTGGAGCAAGTGACGGCGCATGTGGCGCGCTTGCCTGTCGCACAGCAGCGGTTGTTCGAGATGCGCTTTGTCGATGACCTGCCTTACCCCCAGATCGCCGCTGAACTGCAGGTCAAGCTGCCATTGGTGCGCAAGCGGGTGCAATTGCTGCGCAGCGCTTTGCGCTGAATACCGTTCACAGACATCGGCGTGAGGCGTTCTAGTTTAGGAGCGCGTCACGCCACCCCCACCCCGATCGGGTGAATTCCATCAAGGAGAGATGTATGACAGAGGTCAACAGCCAGATCACCGACGCGGTGACCCAAACCAACGTCAAGGTGGTCGCGGAGGCGCCGGCGCAGGCCATTGCGTCGTTGTATCAGGTGGCTAGCAGTGCGGCAGGCTTGTCGTTGCAGAACGCCGTCAACAGCCAGCAGGCGATGAACCAGATTTCCAACGCGGTGATCTCCAAGGCCGTTGCGTTGATCATGCAGATTGGCGAGAAGGGTTAAACCCTGGGGAGACTTGCCATGTCATGGTTCAGCAGAAAGAAGCCCAGCCCCGCGCCTGAAACACCCGCCACGCAGCCCTCGGCGTCCGCCCCGGCAGCGTCACCCACTCGCTCGATCATGGCGCGCATGAACGAGCATTTGCTCAACCAGGCGAGCACGCCCTCGTCTGACAGCACCGCCGCGCTCAACAGCCAGATCGTCCAGGCGGTGCAGTTCACCAATGCGCAGAATTTCGCTTACGCACCGGCGCAGATCGCCGTGCCGGCCGACATGATGATCAGCCAGGCGGCGGGGTTGGTCGCGCAATCGGCGGCGGGCTATTTCGATGGGGTCAGCAAGATCGCCTTGGCGGCTCAGGCTGTGCTGTTGCAGCAAATGACCGAGAACATCGTCAAGGACAACCTGCCGGCCGCCGCCGAAGACGCCCTGGGCGCATTGGCCACCGACCTGCTGGTGGGCGCGGCCGCCGCCGTGGCTGCCGCAGCCGGTGCGATGGAGGCCGAGGCTGCCAGCGTGGCCATCGACAAGATCGACCAGAGCATCGCCAAGTACGCCGACACCTTGGCCAACCGGGCAGCGCCAGCGGCCTGAACCGAGCACAGCGTTCCAGCGTTCTGCTGGAACGGTGCAACAGCAACTTTTCTTGAGTGAGGAGCGACATCATGGACGTTGGAGATCTTATCTTTTCGGTGAAGCAAGAAGACGACAGTACGACACGGGCCTTTATCAAGGCCGGTCAGCTGGTCAAAGCCAAAGTGTTCTCCCAGGACACGACGTATCTGAATGTGGTCCACCCGGCGATTGCGGTGAGCAAGACGATGGTGATCGAAAGCGTTGGCAGTGGCTTGGCCTTGACTGACGTGAGCCTGGAAAAACCACCTCGCACCGCCATGGTGTTTTCCTGCCGTGACACTGAGTTGGGGTTTGCGGCGGCGGTAGCGGCCAAACAGTTCTATTTCGACAAGCTCGGTGGCGAAATTGACGGTCGCTACAGCATGTGGAACGCGATGCTTTCGGCGTTCAAGGCTTGGGAGTCCGACACTTCGCTGCAGGATCGAATCAATGAATCGGTAGCCATTGGCAGCAGTTCCTTTTGCTCACAATTCGCGGCCAACGCTTATGAGGTGGGCAACCTCTACAACGCGGCTAACCTGGTGCCGCCACCGCCTGCCATTTTCAATCGGCGGCCTTCGGCGATTACGCCCGCGGAACTCGCGACGTTCTGTGATTCGTCGCCGCGGTTCTACTTTGCGGGCTTCTGGGAAGACGGTCAGGAGGTGCGGCTTTAGCGGGCCTGCCGCCAGCCCTACATTGCCCAAGGAGACCGACATGGCCCACCCATCCATCCCTTCAGTGCTATCGAGCGATGACCGTCAACGGCTGGAAGCGATGCTGCGCAACCCGCAGATGTTCGCCGGAACGCCCCAGGCCGTGGTTGACGAAACCCTCAAGCGCGCCACTCAGGTACTTGAGCAATCGAGAGTCAACGAACAGGCGATCCGCAAGGCCGCCGAGCAGAGTGAAGAGGCGGTACGCCAAGCGTTGAACAGCACGCCTGAGGACAGCGCCGGTCGGGCGCAGCTCAAGCGTGAAGTGAACGCCGAGATCCAGAAGTTGATTGCGCAGATCGAGGCCGCCCTGGCCAAGGCTGCCGGTTCCTGAAACCGCACACTTCACAGCGCCTGTTTCGCAACGTTCATTCATGAACACGGAATGCACCGTGTACTCAATAAGGAAGTTAATCATGGCATTTGTTAACGAACAAATTACCGACGCGGTCACCCAGACCAACGTCAAGGTAGTGGCCGAGTCGCCGGCGATGGCGATGAGCACCATTTATCAATCGATGGCGCAGGCCACGGCGATTCTGTTCCAGAACGCCGTGTCCGCGCAGCAGCAGCAAAACACCCTGGCCCAGGCCGCCACCAACCAGGGCGTGATGCAGATCTACAGCGTCGACACCACGGCGGGTGCGGCGGCTACCGAGAAAGTCGCCCAGGGCGGCGTGTCGGATAACCTCACCAGCCTGTTGACCGTGCTCAAGTCTTTCCAGTCTTAAGCACTGAGCGATAACGGATGTTGTTCTTTCTTAACAAAGGAGTTTCACCCATGAGTACTGTCAGCCCGCAAATCACCGATGCCGTTACCCAGACCAACGTCAAGGTCGTTGCCGAGGCACCGGCGATGTCCATGAGCACGATCTACCAATCGATGGGCCAGGCCACGGCGATCCTGTTCCAGAACTCGGTCTCGGCCCAGCAGCAGCAAAACACCCTGGCCCAGGCCGCCACCAACCAGGGCGTGATGCAAATCTACAGCGTCGACACCACCGCAGGCGCTGCCGCCACCGAGAAAGTCGCCCAGGGCGGCGTGGCCGACAACCTGACCAGCCTGTTGACCATCCTCAAATCGTTCCAGCCTTAAACCGCAACCGCTTCAGGCACCCCCGTCGCCCAACAGGCGGCGGGGGTGTTGTCGTTTGCACGCTTGATCCGAAAGGTGCGGCAAATGCGCGGTTTTCGTTCTTTTTTTCGAACAGACTATTGCCCTGCCCCCCCATTGATCCTAGGATTCGTTTGAGATTTCAAACGCTCTGTCTCCCGTGCGCTTTCTGATCATCGTGCGCGCTGGGGCTGATTTCCCTGACGGCAGCCCACAAGGCGCCTTTCAACAACTCTAATTCGCTCCGCGTGCGCGCGGTGCTGTTAAGGAAAGCCGACATGCAGCTCAAAGATACCCAGTTGTTCCGCCAGCAAGCCTTTATCGATGGCGCTTGGGTCGATGCGGACAACGGTCAAACCATCAAGGTCAACAACCCGGCCACGGGCGAAATCCTCGGCACCGTGCCGAAGATGGGCGCTGCGGAAACCCGCCGCGCCATCGAAGCCGCCGACAAGGCCCTGCCGGCCTGGCGTGCGCTGACGGCCAAGGAGCGCGCCAACAAGCTGCGCCGTTGGTTCGAACTGCTGATCGAAAACCAGGACGACCTCGGCCGCCTGATGACCCTCGAACAAGGCAAGCCGCTGGCCGAAGCCAAGGGCGAAATCGCCTACGCCGCGTCCTTTATCGAGTGGTTCGCCGAAGAAGCCAAACGCATCTACGGTGACGTGATTCCCGGCCACCAGCCCGACAAGCGCCTGATCGTGATCAAGCAGCCGATCGGCGTGACCGCTGCCATCACCCCATGGAACTTCCCAGCCGCCATGATCACCCGTAAAGCCGGCCCGGCCCTGGCCGCCGGCTGCACCATGGTGATCAAGCCCGCTTCGCAAACCCCGTTCTCGGCCCTGGCCCTGGTTGAGCTGGCGCACCGTGCCGGTATCCCCAAAGGCGTGCTGAGCGTGGTGACCGGCAGCGCCGGCGATATTGGCGGCGAGCTGACCAGCAACCCGATCGTGCGTAAATTGTCCTTCACCGGCTCCACCGAAATCGGTCGCCAGTTGATGGCCGAATGCGCCAAGGACATCAAGAAAGTCTCCCTGGAGCTGGGCGGCAACGCGCCGTTCATCGTGTTTGACGACGCCGACCTGGATAAGGCCGTCGAAGGCGCGATCATCTCCAAGTACCGCAACAACGGCCAGACCTGCGTCTGCGCCAACCGCCTGTACATCCAGGATTCGGTGTACGACGCGTTTGCGGAAAAACTCAAGGTGGCGGTGACCAAGCTCAAGATCGGCAACGGTCTCGAAGAGGGCACCACCACCGGTCCGTTGATTGACGAAAAAGCCGTGGCCAAGGTCCAGGAGCATATCGCCGATGCCCTCGGCAAAGGCGCCAAGCTGCTGGCCGGTGGCAAGGTGATGGAAGGCAACTTCTTCGAGCCGACCATCCTGGTCGATGTGCCGAAAGACGCCGCCGTCGCCAAGGAAGAGACCTTCGGCCCTCTGGCGCCGCTGTTCCGCTTCAAAGACGAAGCTGAAGTGATCGCCATGTCCAACGACACCGAGTTCGGCCTGGCCTCCTACTTCTATGCCCGCGACCTGGGCCGTGTGTTCCGTGTGGCCGAGGCCCTGGAATACGGCATGGTGGGCGTCAACACCGGGTTGATCTCTAACGAAGTGGCACCGTTCGGCGGCATCAAGGCTTCGGGTCTGGGCCGTGAAGGTTCCAAGTACGGGATCGAGGATTACCTGGAAATCAAATACCTCTGCCTGGGCATCTGACCGGCAGGAGCATGCGGTAAACGCAGAGGGCACGAGAGCGCTGACCCTTTGCGTGTTTCACCCCGTTATTCGTAGTGGCCGGGAAAGCTGTGGCAGTCGATCATCGCATGCTGCCGTAGTTGCCTCCCGCCACGTATGCCTTGGACCACGCCACCCGATGAGTGGCGAATGAGGACTTTATGAGCAAGACCAACGCCTCCCTGATGAAACGCCGCGAAGCCGCTGTACCCCGCGGTGTCGGCCAGATTCACCCGATCTTCGCCGAATCCGCGAAAAACGCCAGCGTCACCGACGTTGAAGGTCGCGAGTTCATCGACTTCGCCGGTGGTATCGCCGTGCTGAACACCGGCCACGTGCACCCGAAAATCATCGCGGCCGTGACCGAGCAACTGAACAAGCTGACCCACACCTGCTTCCAGGTTCTGGCCTACGAGCCTTACGTGGAACTGTGCGAGAAAGTGAACGCCAAGGTGCCAGGTGATTTCGCCAAGAAAACCCTGCTGGTCACCACCGGTTCCGAAGCCGTCGAGAACGCCGTGAAAATCGCCCGTGCCGCCACCGGCCGTGCCGGCGTGATCGCGTTCACCGGCGCTTACCACGGCCGCACCATGATGACCCTGGGCCTGACCGGCAAAGTGGTGCCTTACTCGGCCGGCATGGGCCTGATGCCAGGCGGCATCTTCCGTGCGCTGTACCCCAATGAGCTGCACGGTGTGAGCATCGATGATTCGATCGCCAGCATCGAACGCATCTTCAAGAACGACGCCGAGCCTCGTGATATCGCGGCCATCATCATTGAGCCGGTGCAGGGCGAAGGTGGCTTCTATGTCGCGCCTAAAGCCTTCATGAAGCGCCTGCGCGAACTGTGCGACAAGCACGGCATCCTGCTGATCGCCGATGAAGTGCAAACCGGTGCCGGGCGTACGGGTACTTTCTTCGCCATGGAACAGATGGGCGTCGCTGCCGACCTGACCACCTTCGCCAAATCCATCGCCGGCGGCTTCCCGTTGGCCGGTGTGTGCGGCAAGGCCGAATACATGGACGCCATCGCTCCGGGTGGCCTGGGCGGCACCTATGCCGGTAGCCCGATCGCTTGCGCCGCGGCCCTGGCCGTGATGGATGTGTTCGAAGAAGAGCACCTGCTGGACCGCTGCAAGGCCGTGGGCGAGCGCCTGGTGACTGGCCTGAAGGCGATTCAAGCCAAGTACCCGGTGATTGGCGACGTGCGTGCCCTGGGCGCGATGATTGCGGTGGAGCTGTTCGAAGATGGCGACAGCCACAAGCCGAACGCCGCCGCCGTGGCTTCGGTGGTGGCCAAGGCGCGTGACAAGGGCTTGATCCTGTTGTCCTGCGGTACCTACGGCAACGTGTTGCGCGTACTGGTGCCGCTGACCTCGCCGGACGAGCAGTTGGACAAAGGCTTGGCAATCATCGAAGAGTGCTTCTCCGAGCTGTAAGCGGACGCTGAACTGTTTGACGGAAAAAACCCGCTTCGGCGGGTTTTTTTACGCCGGTTACCTAACAGACGCCCGAGTTGAAATGTGGGAGGGGGGCTTGCCCTAATATCAGTCAGTTAAGGATTAACGCGGTCACTGTGGGAGGGGGCTTGATCCCGATGGCGGTG
>NZ_JBNPJV010000043.1:0-55552 GCF_050312585.1 Pseudomonas sp. R19M | reverse complement strand
GTGGGGCAGCGGCAGATAAGCTGGCTGATCCACCGCCATCGGGAGCAAGCCCCCTCCCACTTTTAGACTTCTCTCGGTTTCAGATCGCGGCGCGCCACAGGGCCTGAGCGCTGTTCGATCTGCTCTTTCAGGCCATGGCGCAACCCCAGCAAAAACGCCAACTCCGCCACCACAAACAACGGCCCGACGATCAGCCCCGACACATCATCCACAAACGCAGGCTTGCGGCCTTCGTAGTAATGCCCGACAAACTGAATCACCCAGCCCACCACAAACAGACCGATGCCACTGCTTAGCCACACCGTCGTGCTCTGCGCTGCGAGTGCGTGCCCGGCCCACACCGACAAGCCCATCAATACCGTCATCAACACGCCCAGCGCCAGCTCCAGGCGCAGGTAAAACCACGCCGAAAACAACGCCAGCAACACTGCGGGTGATAACCACAGCCCGCCTACCGCCCACTCGGGGCGTGACAGCAGCACGGCAACCGCCACCACGATGAGTGGGATGCCGATAAAGTGGCTGGCGATATTGCGCGGGTCGCGATGGTAGGCGGCGTATTGACTGAGGTGGTCGACGAGGCTTTTCATTGTTGTTCCTCCTGTAGGATGTTTGATCATGCCCTGTCAGCCAGCGACTGACTGTCAACTGGCCGACAATCTTCGGAGTTCTCATGGACACAGAGCAATGGCACTCACGGCTGGCCGCCGGGCATTGGTTCAGCCATTTGCCTGAGCCTTTTCAGCATAGCCTGCTGGCCCATGCCCGGTTGCGGCAGCTGGAGGCCGGGCAATACCTGTTCAAGCGTGGCGACCCGCCTTGCGGCCTGTATGCGGTGCTGGACGGCGCGGTACGCATCAGCGCGGTGAATGCCCAAGGCAAGGAAGCGGTATTGAGCCTGGTTGAAACGCCTTACTGGTTCGGCGAAATCTGCCTGTTCGATAACCTGCCGCGCACCCACGATGCCCTGGCCATGGGCGCCTGCATGCTGTTGCAGGTGCCGCAGATGGCGCTGCTTGGTGTCCTCGAACACCATCCGGCGTATTGGCGCGACCTGGCCTTGTTGATGAGCCACAAGCTGCGCCTGTCGTTGATCAATATCGAACAGATGAGCCTGATGCCCGCGTCCGCACGCCTGGCCCACCGGCTGCTGATGATCGCCGAGGGCTACGGTGAAACAGACCAGGTGCGGCGCACCCTGCAACTGCCCCAGGAGGATCTTGCGGCGATGCTGGGCCTGTCACGCCAGACCACCAACAGTCTGCTCAAGGCCCTGGAACAACAGGGCACCATCGGCCTGAGTTACGGCGCGATTGAAGTCCTGGATTTGCAGGGCCTGCGGCGCGCCGCAGGCGCTTGAGCGGGGAACTACGAACCGCGATAGGTGGAGAACCCGTAAGGGCTGAGCAGCAGCGGGATGTGGTAATGCTGGTCGGCCTGCTTGACCTGGAAAATCACCGGTACCTCGGGGAAGAATGTCTCGCGGTTGGCCTTCTTGTAATAGTCGCCGGTCTTGAACACCACGCGATACTCACCCGGCGTCATGCTGCGGTTGGCGGGGAATAGTTCGGCGATACGGCCCTGCTGGTTGGTGACACCTTCGGACAGTGGCTGCCACTGATTGCCGACCTGCTGCTCCAGGGTCACGCTGACGCCGGCGGATGGCAGCCCATTTTCCAGGTTGAGTACATGCACGCTCAACGGGTTGCCATCGGCCAGGGCCAGGTTGCACAAGCCACTGAGGCTGAGGGCGGCGAGGGTGATGCTGAGGGTTTTCATCGAGAACTCCTTGTCAGGGGGAAAATCAGAGGGAAATGCTCAAGCCCAATTGTTGGGCGGCCTGCACGGCACAGGTTTCGTCCTGCGCCGCGCCACCGGCGCCGGCAACGCCCAGCGCACCGACCAGTTGTGCATCGGCAAACAGCGGCACGCCACCACCGAGCAACAGTAGCTCGGGCAAGCTATTGAGGTTGGCGGCCTCGGGGTTGTTGCGCGCCCGTTCGGCGAACAGCCGGGTCGGGGTTTTGGTCGAGAGCGCTGTGTACGCTTTGCGCTGGCTGGCGAGGCTATTATGCGGGCCGACGCCGTCGGCGCGCAGGCTCAGCAGCAGGTTGCCGCCGCGGTCCACGACGGTCAGCGCGGCGTTGCAGTGCTCAAGGCCGGCGTCGGCCAGTTGGCGTGCAGTATGCAGATCAAGGTCGGCATGGTGGGGCAACGGCGGGGCGGCCAACGCCCCGGTGCAGACGGCAAGGCTCAAGAACAAGGCATGGCGAGGCATAAGGACGACTCCGGAAAACAGGTCGCCACTCTAGGCGGTGAACAGGGTCAGAAACCGCACAATTTAATGACAGGTTTGTAATCAAACCCGGCCGCAACCGGCACGGCATCCTCTAGCGCAAGCCCTCGCGAAACTGCCCCGGTGTCATTCCCGTCCAGCGCTTGAACGCCCGGTTGAAACTGCTGGTATCGGCAAACCCCAGCAGGTGGCTGATTTCAGCCAGTGAACAGTGCGGGTCGCGCAGGTGCAATAGCGCCAGGTTCTCCCGGCAGTCGTTGAGCAAGGTATCGAAGCGGCAGCCTTCATCCGCCAGATGGCGTTGCAAGCTGCGCAGGCTCAGGTGCAGTGCCTGGGCGATCCGTTCGGCACTCGGCTCACCGTCGGGCAACTGTGCCTCGATAGAGGCCCGCACCTTGCGCTCCCAGGTCAGCGGTTGCAATTGGGCGAGGGTGCGTTTGAGCACGGTTTCGTTGTGTTCGGCCAATTCGGGGTTGGCATCGTCCAAGTGGCTATCGAAATCGTGGGCGGCGAATTCCAGGCGGTCTTCTGCGGCGCCGAAAAACAGCGGCGCGCGAAACACCGTGTGCCACGGCTTGGGGTCGGCCGGTTCGGGCCGCCGCAAGTACACCGCCAAGGGAGCGTAGTCACGGCCCAGGCGATTGCGGCAGGTGCGCACATAAATCGCCGCAAACGCGTCAATGGCTTCAAACGCCGGTGCCGGGCTGCCTGGCGGCTGCAACAGACGGAAGCGGTAGCGCTCGCCATCGCCGCTCAACTCCAGGGTCAAGGCATCGCTGACCACCTGGTGATAACGCACGATGCGCTCGAATACCTCGCGCAAGCTGCCGCTGGCCACCAAGGCATAGCCCAGTGCATGAAAGGTGGTGGGGCTGACGAACCGCGACACCCGCAGGCCAATCGCCGGATCACCGCTGGCCTGCACCGCCAGTTGCCACAGGCGCGTGGTCGCCGACAGTGGATAGCGCGCATTCGGGTCGTCCATCTGCTGCGGGTCGAGGCCGGCCTCCGCGCACAACGCGGCACTGTCGAGGTCCAGGGCGTCGAGCTGTTTGCGCAAGGCGCGGGTCCAGCTGGCGAGGGAGGTGGGTTCAGTCATGGCGATTGGCGCTTGCGGTCTACAGGTTGGCGTGTGGGGCTGATGCCCTGGCGCACCGCTTGGGCCAGGATGCACCTATCCATAGACAAGAGGATGGAAGCATGGACGGTACTTCTGCAAGTCCCCAACAGATGAACGCACAACAACGCTCGGCGCACATCCGTGACGTGGTGCTGGCCGAAGGGCTGCGGCTGCGCCGGCGCCACCCCTGGCTGCTGCATCAGGATGCACTGGGCGCGGGCATCCTGGCGTTTGCGCTGGTCGGCATGCTGGGTTCGGCGGCGCTCTACATCAACGGGCACATAGCCTGGTGGGTGTGCTTGCTGCTCAATGCTTTTCTGGCCTCATTGACCCATGAGTTGGAGCACGACCTGATCCACAGCATGTACTTTCGCAAGCAGCGCCTGCCCCACAACCTGATGATGGGCCTGGTGTGGCTGGCGCGGCCGAGCACGATCAACCCCTGGATACGCCGGCACCTGCACCTCAATCACCACAAGGTCTCCGGTACCGAAAGCGATATGGAAGAGCGCGCCATCACCAATGGTGAACCCTGGGGGTTTGCGCGATTGCTGATGGTGGGCGACAACGTGATGTCGGCGTTTATCCGCATGCTGCGCGCCAAGACCTGGAACCACAAATTGAAGATTCTGAAACGTTCGCTGCTGGTCTACGCACCGCTGGCGCTACTGCATTGGGGGGCGTGGTATGTGTTTCTGGGCTTCCATGCCGCCAACGGCATTGCCGGCCTGATGGGCACGCCGATTGGCTGGTCCGACGGTACTTTGCAGATGATGCAGGTGATCGACATCGCCGCCGTGGTGATCATCGGCCCCAACGTGCTGCGCACCTTCTGCCTGCACTTCGTCAGCTCCAACATGCATTACTACGGTGATGTGGAGCTGGGCAATGTGATCCAGCAGACCCAGGTGTTGAACCCCTGGTGGTTGTGGCCGTTGCAGGCGTTCTGCTTCAACTTCGGCAGCACCCATGGCATCCACCATTTTGTGGTGAAGGAGCCGTTTTACATTCGCCAGATGACGGCCAAGGTGGCCCACAAGGTCATGGCCGAGATGGGCGTGCGCTTCAATGACTTCGGCACGTTTGCCCGTGCCAATCGCTTTGAGCGCCAGGAGCGCCCCGACGCCGCGCTGTCTTTCAGCAAGCAATAAAGGCCAGGGGCAGATCGCGGATCTGCTCGCGCACGGGCGGCTGGTAATGGCCATCACTGGTCAGTTCGTGCAACAGCTCTTCGCGCAACTGGTGGAACTCGAAGCTGCTGCGCTGGCGCGGATGCGGCAAGGCGATGTCCACCACCTGCTTGATCCGCCCTGGCCGGGGCTCCATCACCACTACGCGGTCGGCGAGGAAAATCGCTTCTTCCACATCGTGGGTCACCAGCACCGTGGTGATCCTGGCACGGGTGCGGATAGCCAATAACTCGTCCTGCATCTGTTGGCGGGTCAGTGCATCCAGGGCGCCGAACGGTTCGTCCAGCAACAGGATGCGCGGGCTGGCCACCAGGCCACGGGCGATGGCGACCCGTTGCGCCATGCCGCCGGACAATTGGTGAGGATAGGCGCGGGTAAAGTCAGTCAGGCCGACCAGCGCGATAAAGTCGCTGATGCGCCGGTCGCGTTCGGCTTCGCTCAGCGCTTCGTTGACCAGGCCCAGGCCGATGTTTTGCGCCACCGTCAGCCAGGGGAACAAGCGGTGCTCCTGGAACACGATGCCGCGCTCCCCGCCGATGCCGCGCACGGCTTTGCCGTCGACCTGGATCTCACCGCGAAACTGCGTGTCGAGCCCCACCAGCAGGCGCAGCAGGGTGGATTTGCCACAGCCGCTGGAACCCACAATCGCCACAAACTCGCCTTCGGCGATGTCCAGGTTGAATTCGCGGATGGCTTCCAGCGGGAAGCCGTCCACATCAAAGGTTTTGCCCACATGGTTGAAGCTGACGATAGCTGTGTTCATACGTGTCTCCAGCGGGTGGCGCGGGTTTCGATGCGTTGGCCGATCAGGTTGAGAGTGGCGCCCGTGAGGCCGACCAACAGCATGCCGCTCATGATCAGGTCCATGCGCAACAGCTGCTGGGCGCCGATCATCAGGCTGCCGATACCGCCGTTGGAAGGCATGAAGTATTCCGCGCCGATGGTGCCCAGCCAGGCGTAAATCAGGCTCAGGCGCAGGCCGGCGAAAATGCCCGCCGCCGCCCCCGGCAGTACCAGGTGGCGCAGGCGTTGGAACAGGTTCAGGCGCAGCACCTGCGTGGCTTCGCGCAGCTGCGGTGACAGGTTCAAGACGCTGCGTTGGGTGGCAATAAACAGCGGGAAAAATGCCGCCAGCGCGATAAACACCGACTTGGCCCCTTCACCCAGGCCGAACCAGGCGGTCAACAGCGGCACCCAGGCGAAAATCGCGATCTGGCGCAACGCGGCCAACGATGGGCCGAGCACCCGCTCACTGCGTCGCGACAAGCCCAGCCACAGGCCCACGGCAAAACCCAGGCCGCCGCCCAGCAGCAGGCCGGCGAGCGTGCGCCCCAGGCTTTTGCCCAACGCACTGCTCAAGCTGCCATCCAGCACGCCGGCGATCGCGCTGTGCAGCACGGTCCACGGGCTGACCAGAATGTTCGGGTCTACCCACGCCTGTTGCGTCGCGACTTGCCACAACGCCAATAACAGGAGCGGCAACAGCCACGGTTGCAGGCGCTGCCAACCGGTATAGCGTGGCCCGCGCCGGATCTGCGCGGTGGCCGGGTGGGGCCAGTGCACCCAGAGGCGATCCAGCCAGCCGACGCCACGATCCATCACCACACCCAGCACGCCGATGACCACGATGCATACGAAGACAATATCGAGCATGAACAACTGGCGCGCCCAGACCATCAGGTAGCCGATGCCTTCGCTGGAGGCCAGCAGTTCCACCGCCAGCAACGATGTCCAGCCGGCTGCCAGCGCCAGGCGCACCCCAGCCATGAACGCCGGCAGCGCGGCGGGCAGGATCAGTCGGCGGATCAGCAGGTGAGCGGGCAGGCGCAGCACGCGGGCCGCTTCGCGCAACGTGGGCTGGGCGTCGCGTACGCCGACCAGGGTGTGCAGGGTGACGGGCACCACGATCGCCTTCACCAGCACCACCAGTTTCAGGGTTTCACCGATGCCGAAAAACACCATGAACAACGGAATCCAGGCCAGCGTCGGCACTTGTGACAGCGCACTGAAGGTGGGGAATACCAGGCGCTCGGCGCGGGCACTGAACCCCAGCAAAGCGCCCAGTAAAGCCCCGATGCCAATACCGGCCAGCAACCCCCAGAACAGGCGTTGCAAACTGATCGCCAGGTGGCTCCACAGCTCGCCTCCAGCCAGTTCCACTGCGCTGCTCCACACCAGCGCAGGCGGCGGCAGGATCTGCTCGCTCATCCAGTGATTGCGGCTGGCTAACCACCACAGTGCGAATAACGTCAGGGGCAGCAGCCAAGGCAACAGACGTTCGCCAAGGTTCGGCCAGCGCCGCGCCGCACCTTTGGCCGCATCGGTGGAGGGGGCCGCGAGCGGTAGGCTCAAAAGTGAAATCCGGGCCATGGAGGACCTCCGTTGTTGCCGAGGGCTTTATGTGATTTTGATCTTACAAAAGCTCAATCAAGATGATTGGGGGATAAGAAAATCATTTAAAGCTTCCGCCCGACACGCATCCAATGCATTCGAAGAATATTTTCGATGCTGTTGATGCATAGCCCTCTGGAGCCAGCGGTTTAGCTTGCATAGTGCTAAAAGCTATTAAATTGTGAATTTATAGTATTTAAAGTTTTTATCGGCCTATGCCTACTTTCTGCTCCCCAGGCGACCTACGCCCACCAGGAGCTGAGCTTATGAAACTGCCTTTCAAACGACTGATCACGCTGTTCGCGGGCACCGCGTTGGCCGGCCTGGTGCACGCCGCCGACCTCAAGGAAATCCGCATCGCCGTGCCTGACCTGAGTGCCGGCAGCCAGCACAGTGGCGGTGGCATTACCGACGTACTGCACAGCCAGCAGATTTTTGAAAAGGCTTTTGCCGACCAAGGCATCACGATCCAGTGGAATTACTTCAAGGGCGCCGGCCCCGTGATCAATGAAGCGTTTGCCAATGGCCAGGTGGACCTGGCTTACCTGGGCGACCTTGCAGCGATCATCGGACGTTCCAATGGCCTGGATACCCGCCTGCTCAGTGCCTCGGCGCGAGGTGTGAAGCACTACCTCGGCGTGGTGCCGGGTTCGGGCATCAAGACCCTGCAGGATCTCAAGGGCAAGCGCGTTGCAGTGTTCCGGGGCACGGCCAGCCAGTTGTCGTTCGACGCTGCCTTGGCCAGCCAAGGCTTGAGCGAGAAAGACCTGAAGGTCATCAACCTGGACTTCAATGCCGCCGTGGCGGCGCTGGCGGCCAAGCAGATCGACGCCACCTGGGGCAGCTCGGGCCTGAGCGCGCTGCAGGCCAAGGGCCTGGCTGAGATCCCCTTGACCACCAAGGACCTGGGCGGCGCGGGCAGTGTCCAGGCGGTGCTGGTGGGCAGCGGCAAATTTGTCGACGAGCACCCGCAGGTCGTGGCGAAGTTGCTCAAGGCCCAGCAGCAGGCCGTGCAGTGGTTGACCGATGACAACCACAAGCAGGCTTACATCGAGCTGGTGTCGGAACGCGCCAGTTACCCCGCCGTGATCCTGACCAACGATTTGAAGGACCAGAAACTCAGCGAGATTTTCCCTTCGACCCTGGACCCGGTGTTCCTTGGCAAATTACAGAATGCGGTGGACTTGGCGTCGAAGGAGCGGCTGATTCGCAAGCCATTCCAGGTGAGTGATTGGGTGGTGCCGAATCTGGCGGCGGCGGGGCTTTGAGGTTTTGGGGGTCTGGGCTATCGCCATCGGGAGCAAGCCCCCTCCCACAGTTGATCTGTGGATACCTTCAAGTGTGGGAGGGGGCTTGCTCCCGATGAGGCCCTCAAACCGCGACACGAACGGCCTGGCTGTCCACCTCCACCAATGTCTCGATCATTGCCTTCGCCGCCGGTGATAACCGCGAGCCGGTGCGGCTGACCACGCCGCATCGCGCACTCATGGTTTCCATGTTCTGCGGCAGATTGCGCCAGTGCAGCAGCACCAGGGTGCCCCGGGCGATGTCTTCGGCAAACGCTTCCTCGGTGCCCACCCCTATGGCATTGGACTGCAGCACGATCTTCACCAGCGCCGGGAAATGCTCGGTCTGGATACTCGGTGAAAAGTCCATGCGCCCACTGAGGTTCGCCAGCAGCTTGCGGATGCCTTGGGAGATCAGTGGGGAGGCGAGCGGGTAGTCGAACATGTCGTTGGTCGACAGGCTGTCCTTGGCCAGCAGCGGGTGGCCCGGACGGCAGAAAAATACGCCGCGCTTGGGCGTCAGTGCGCGGGTCTGGAAGTTCGGGTCGGCTTCGAACTGACGAATGTCGGCAATGAAGAATTCGATCTCTTCACGGCTCAGGGCGCGGCTGAGTTTTTCCCAGTTATCCACCTGGAAATGCGTGCGGATTTTCGGGTGGTCGATGATAAAGCGCGCCACCGCATCGGGTACCAGTTTCACGGCCGGAGCCGGGCCGCAACCGAAGCGCAGGTCGCCGGCGTCAAGCTTGGTCATGCGCGTCACTTCACTGCTCAACAAGGCGGCGCCATGCACCAGGCTCAGGGCATGTTGCAGCACCACCTGGCCTTCCGGTGTGGGGCGCAAGTCTTTGTGGCCACGGTCTACCAGCACACAGCCGAACTCTTGTTCCAGCCCCTGGATGCTGCGGCTGAACGCCGGTTGGGTGATACCCATGGCGTCTGCTGCGCGCACGAAACTGCGGTGTTCGTTGAGGGCGATGAAGTACCGAAGTTGGCGAAGATCCATATGCTTTCCCGGCATCTGAAAAATAGGTCGAAGGCATTTGCGACCCTGGGAGCTGAGGTTTTAAATGCAAGCTCTTATTCCGTCAACGAAGCATCTGTTGATTTGCTAGATCTAAATTGCATATCAATAGAGCGCACAAGAGGGTCGTCACCATGAGCAACGCCGCATTCGCTGTTCAACCCGTTTCCCAGGCACTGGACATCCACCCGGTCGCCGGGCGTATAGGGGCCGAGATCCGTGGCATCAAACTGTCTGGGGAGCTGGACGCCGCGACGGTCGAGGCCATCCAGCAGGCCCTGGTGCAGTACAAGGTGATCTTCTTCCGCGAGCAGACCCACCTGGATGACCAGAGCCAGGAAGCCTTCGCCCACTTGCTCGGCGAACCGATCGCGCACCCGACGGTGCCGGTCCGTGACGGCACGCGCTTTCTGTTGGAGCTGGACGGCACGCGCGGCCAGCGCGCCAACTCCTGGCACACCGATGTGACCTTTGTTGACGCCTACCCCAAAGCCTCGATCCTGCGTTCGGTGCTGGCCCCCAAGGCGGGTGGCGATACGGTCTGGGCCAATACGGCCAGCGCCTACAACGACCTCAGCGTCGAACTGCGGGCACTGGCCGACAACCTGTGGGCGGTGCACAGCAACGAATACGACTACGCCGGGCGCAAGCCGGATGTGTCGGTGGAAAAGCTTGAGGAATACCGCAAGGTGTTCACCTCCACGGTGTACGAAACCGAACACCCGGTGGTACGTGTGCATCCGGTCAGTGGTGAGAAAACCCTGCTGTTGGGGCACTTCGTCAAACGCCTGAAGGGTTATTCCCAGGCCGACTCGACACAGCTGTTCAACCTGCTGCAAAGCCATGTCACCCGCCTGGAGAACACCGTGCGCTGGCGTTGGAACACCGGCGACGTGGCGATCTGGGACAACCGCGCCACCCAGCATTACGCGGTGGATGACTACGGTACCCAGGAGCGCATCGTGCGTCGGGTGACGCTCAAGGGCGACGTGCCGGTGAGTGTGCAGGGGCAGCGCAGTCAGACGACAAAGGGACTTTGAGCGGCAAGTTTTCAGCGACAAGCTACAAGTAAAAGCCACCTGGCTCTTACTTGTAGCTAAAAGCTGAAAGCTTGTAGCTCCCGAAGGGCCTACCAAACCCCGATTTGAACCACTTTTTCCGCCTCCGGCTCACCGTATCTGAACTGCCGGCCACGCACGTCGATCTCCGTGTGGCTGATGGTGGTGCGCCGCTTCAAGCCGCGCAGCCACTCGAACAGATAACCCAGGTGCGTTTCGCGCACCGCCGCATAGGCGGGGTCGGCACCCAGGTCGTGCACTTCCTGCGGGTCGTTTTCCAGGTCGAACAGTTGTGCGCGAAAGCCGTCATACGCCAGGTATTTCCAGCGTTCGCTGCGCACCATGGTCATGCGGCAGCGGTCGATAGGCTGCGCCAGGCGTTCGCGGGCGGGGGCCTGGAACGCGTAGTCGTATTCGGCGATGGCGTAGTTGCGCCAGCTCACGGGGGCGCCGTGCAACAGCGGGATCAGCGAGCGGCCTTCGAGGCGATGGTCGGCCGCAGGCAAGCCCAGGGCGTCGAGGAAAGTGGGGAGCGCGTCGATGGTCTCCACCAGGCGTTCGTCCACTGAACCACGGGTGATATCGGCGCTTGCGCGTGGGTCGCGCACGATTAAGGGCACGCCCACCGCCGGCTCCAGCAGGAACTCTTTTTCCCCGAGGAAGTGATCGCCCAGAAAATCGCCATGGTCACTGGTGAAGACGATCAAGGTGTCGTCCCAGCGGCCGTTGCTTTGCAAATAATCGAACAGCCGGCCGAGTTGATCGTCGATCTGTTTGATCAGGCCCATGTAAGTTGGAATGACCGTGAGCCGCACTTCGTCACGGGAAAAATTCACGCTCTCCTGGTGCTGACGGAACGCCTGGTATACCGGGTGATCGCTGGTGTGCTCCGGCTGGATCGGCGCCTGGATATGCTCGATGCCGTACAACGCGTGATACGGCGCCGGGGCGATATAGGGCCAGTGCGGCTTGATGTAGGACAGGTGCAGGCACCACGGTTGCTCAGCTTGCTCGCGAATGAAGTCGATGGCGCGGTCGGTGGTGTAGACCGTTTCCGAATGTGCTTCGGCGACGCGCGCAGGCAGCCCGGCGTTGCGCATCCTCCAGCCGCTGAGCACCTCACCGTTTTCACCGGCGGCGGCATTGGCCCATTCATGCCAAGGGTTGGTGCCGTCGTAGCCTTTTTCGCGCAGGTAGTGGGTGTAAGGCGCTGACTCGCGCTTGTCTTCGAACAACGGGCTGTCGGGGTAGATGCCGTCGTGCCGGAAGTAGGCGTCGAAGCCGACCTCATTCAGCGGCTCGGCCTGTGCGCTGTCGGGGTCGATATGCAGGCGCTGCAAGGCTTCCAGGTTTGGCGTGGCGTGGGTCTTGCCGACCAGCGCGGTGCGGATGCCGTGGGGGCGCAGGTAATCGCCGATGGTCAGTTCTTCCAGGGGCAGCGGCACGGCGTTCCACGCCACTTGATGACTGCTGACATAGCGCCCGGTGTACGCCGACATCCGCGACGGCCCACAGATGGTGCCCTGGGTATAGGCCCGGCTGAAACGCACGCCGGCTGCGGCGAGACGGTCGATATTCGGCGTGTGCAGGTGGGCATGGCCGTAGCACGACAGGTAATCGCGACGCAGTTGGTCGCACATGATGTACAGCACGTTGCGCAGGGGTTTTGGCTGAGGCATGGCAAGGGCACCGAACGGAGGAAAGGCTTACGTTTTCGCCGTTCGGTCGGGTGATCGGCAAGTGCATTTGGCGAATGGTTTTTATGCAGCGCACGCATCGTGCTCAATCGGCAAAAGACCTGATGTGCGTGGCCAGCTCAGCCAACACCGAATCGTCAGCCCTGGCTGAGTCATGAGAGGAGATATAGCCCTCATAGTGATCAAAAAATTTGTCTACGCTTGAGCTGATCTTCTTGAACGTGCTCTCTTCCCCAGTCCCATGCATCGGGAAGAGCTTGGCGTGCAAGTGGTCAACGCCATATCCCTCCAGAATCATGCCGGTCCGCGCGACACCCTTCAGCGCACTGTCCAGCAGCAGCGCAGTCCTTTTGGCCGCGATGATCAGATCACTAAGCACTTTGTCCGACTCGGCAAATGCATAACTGCCGTGATGAGCCTTGGGAATGACGACACTAAAACCTGGGGTATTGGGGAGGATGGAGAGAAAGGCCATGTGGGTTTCGTCTTCCCATAGCACATGAGAAGGAGCGGTGCCTTGGGCGATATTGCAGAAGATACAGTCCATCAGACAACCTCTTGAGTTTCTTCGAAATAGTGGGTTGCGTACTCCAACGGTGATTGGGCTGCATTCCATTCAATATAGTGTGACCGTTGTTCACCAAACGAGTTGGTTGCGATGGAAGTAAGTATTCCGGAGGCTAGAAGTGCAGAGATGTTGAAGTTCAGTGGGCCAAAACTCGGCATTATGGCGTGAGGAAGCCGTTGCCAAGGCGTCGCGCATGGTGCGTCTGCAATAGTATGAAGATTATCTTTTCCAGAGAAAAAATAAGCTGTGCAGTGGCTGTGCAAGTAGCCTCCGCTTACCACGGGTATTTTTAGGGTGGCTGCTATTTCTTTTGCCCTGGATACTAATGTGGGGGGATTGTCTGCCGTGATCGCGATCGCAGAAAAATGATTGGACTTAGAAAGCTCAATAATTTCATTGTAACTAAGTTCAGCGCGTATCGTTTTGGTTTTGATGTCTTCGAATCTATCATTTATCTCTCGTTGGAGAGTGTCTGTCTTCGCGCGCCCAATATCTTTCTTTCTCCAAAATAGTTGCCGGTTCAGATTACTGCTTTCGATGATGTCTGCGTCAGCCAATGTTAGGTTTTTAATGCCGCTTCCAGCCAGAAGTAGAGCCAGGCTGCTGCCTATTCCTCCGCATCCAATGACAAATACTTTTGAGGACTTGATTATCCGCATATCATTTAATAAGTCAGCACATGTTTTTGCTTTGCAAAGGAAGAAACTCGTTGTGCGGCTAGTGGCAGGGTCATGCAAAAGGTCGCTGACAGCCTTCACTTCGTCCGGTGAACCTGGAATTAAGGCTCCTGCGAGACGCAATCCCTGCTCCAGAGCGAGGGGAGTTTGCTCTGAAATCTGGAATGAGCCTGCGGGGCCATCTATAACTGTTTTTCCATCAACCAGTGCATGAAAGATTGATGGCGCAATGACGCCAATAGCTTTGCCTGAGCTATCAAAGAGACAAAATTCCTGTTTAGGGTTAAGCATTTATTTAACTCCGTGGTGGATAGGGCAATGACGCCTATATGCAGCGTCATTGCCGAGGCGAAGTTTAATTGCAGCGTAAGCTACTTCTCGATATAACGCCGCCGTCACATCCTCCATCGAAAAACGCTACAGCGAGAGAAACAGTATCCTTCGGAGTTGAGAGTGTTGCCGGAGGTTGAGTGACTACGGGTGAAGGGTCAGTTTTTACACTGGCTTCAGCGAAAATAGAGGTGCCTAAAAGTAAGGCGGCGATACCGACGCTACTCTTCATTTTTGCGCTCATCTGTATTTCCTTCAGTGGTTGGTGAGGTTTTGTATTGCTCCGATAATCTAGAATTAAGATGTGCGATGAGTCAAAAGAAAGATATATTTTCCGAAATTTCCTAAGAGCCTTTCGGTTTTTGAAGGAGTAGTCCTACATTTAGTAAAAAATCGTACAGATAGGTGCGAAGATTTCTATCGGAACTGTACTTGTGGGTGATTTGATTTTTTATGGCTTTGTTGAATGTTAAGGGAATATTAGATATTTGTTATGTGTTTGTGAACTTTATAATGGTTGCTTGTTAATAATGTGCGTCCATGGTTTTAAATGGCGGCTAACGCACTAATGCCAGTCAGTTAAGGCTTAACGCTGTCACCGCCCCTCCCACGGGTTATCCATCGTCCGTTCTATCGCTTAACTGACTGACATTAGGCCAACGCCCTGCTTAATTTTTACGATCTATCAAACTGCAAAATTTTCCAATGAACAGACATCCTCATCCTGTTCATCCACTTCCTTGATCTGCTCAATCATCGCCTCCGCCAGCGGCGACAGCCGATAGCCCGCCCGGCTGACAATGCCGTAGCGGGTGTAACGCTCCTCCAGGTCCTCCGCCAGCCCATCGATGGTCAGGCACACCAATTCGCCCCGGGCCATGTGCAGCACGTCGCTGTTGGCACTGACGATACCGATGGCGTCCGAGCGCAGTACCACACCCATCAGGCTGTAGCCGTTTTCACATTCCACGTTGGGCAGGTAATCCGGGCGGCCGCTGAGGTCGACGATGACTTTGCGCAGGTTCGGCGGGCGGATGGTCACGGCCAGGGGGTAACTCATCAGCTCGGTGGCGCTCACGCTCTCGCGCTGGGCCAGCGGGTGCCCGGCGCGGCAGCAGAAGTACCAGCGGCGTGGGCGCAAGCGGTGGGTGTGGTAGTCCGGGTTGGCTTCGAAGTGGCGGGTGTCGGCGACGAAGAATTCGAACTCTTCGCTGAGCAGGCGTTTGCTCAGGCTTTGCCAGTCATCCACCTGGAATTGCACGCGGGCCTTGGGGTAGCGCCCGATAAAACTGCCGATGGCGCGGGGGACCAACCCGCCGGCCGGTGCCGGCCCGCAACCGAAGCGCAGTTCACCGGCCTCCAGGCCATTGAATTGGCTGATCTCGTTGGCCAATTGCTGTGCGCCGCTGACCAGGCGGCGTGCATGTTCCAGCAGGACCTGGCCCTGTTTGGTGGGCGCCAGGTCCTTGCGCCCACGATCGACCAGTTGGCACCCGGCGTTGTGTTCCAGCGCCTGGATGCTACGGCTGAACGCTGACTGCGACAGGCTCACGGCCAACGCCGCGGCGACAAAACTGCGGTGTTCGGCAAGGGCGATGAAGTGGCGAAGCTGGCGCAGGTCGATATGCATTTTTCACATCAAAAATATCCGGGAAATGCATTGGCTATGCATCAGGTCGACTCCTTATAAAGGCAATCTCTTATGCAGTAAATGTCCGTTAAACCATAAATAAATAACTTTAGGGAATATGCGTTGTTGGATATTTCCGCTTGGGGAGCCGCTTATGAGTCTGTTGAAGTCCTTGCCCATGGCCGTATTAGTGGCCGGTAGCAGCAGTTGGTCACCAAGCCAGGCCGCCGAAGTACCCGCGCCGGCAAGCAAGGGCGAGAACGCCAGCGGCCAACTGGAGACCGTCACGGTCACCGCCAGGCGGCGTACCGAAAGCGCCCAGGATGTGCCGACGCCGATGAGCGTGATCGGTGGCCAGGCCCTGGAAAGTCAGCGGGTGTATCGGATCCAGGATCTGCAGCAACTGGTGCCCAGCGTCAATGTCGCCTATATGCATGCACGCCAGTCCAGCGTGTCGATCCGCGGGCTGGGCAACAACCCGGCCAGCGACGGCCTGGAAGGCAGCGTGGGGCTGTATATCGACGACGTGTACCTTGGGCGGCCGGGCATGGCGGTGTTCGACTTGATGGACATCGAGCAGCTTGAAGTATTACGCGGCCCGCAAGGCACACTGTTCGGCAAGAACACCACGGCGGGGGTGATCAACATCAGCACCCGCGCACCGAGTTTCACCCCCGAGCGCAGTATCGAGACGTCGTTGGGCGAGGACGGTTACTTCCAGACCAAGGGCACGATTTCCGGCCCGCTCAGCGATGACTTGGCGGGGCGTTTCTCGGCTTACCGCACGCGCAGCGACGGTGACATCAAGAACCAATACGACGGCCACGACCTCAATGGCGGTTCACGCCAGGGCTTTCGCGGGCAACTGCTGTACAAGCCCAGCGAGACGTTCAACCTGCGTTGGATTGGCGATTACAACGAGGAAGACTCCAGCGCCGGCACCCGTGTGCTGTACAGCACCGGGCCGACCATCAATGGCACCAACCTGTATGAGTCGCGGGCCGCTGCAGCGGGGGCAACGCTGGTGGACGGCACGCATCGCAAGGTCAACCTGGACAGCGACCAGCATGTCACGGTGTTCCAGGGCGGTACATCGCTGGAGGCCAACTGGACGTTGCCGAGTGACTTCACGCTGACGTCGGTCAGTGCCTATCGCTGGTGGAATTTCACCCCGCGCAACGATGACGGACTCAACGTGCCCGCGTCGTACAACGCCGGCGTATCGGTGGAAGATAAACAGTGGTCCCAGGAGTTCCGGCTGGCCTCGCCCACGGGCGGCTTCTTCGACTACGTGCTGGGTGCGTATTACTTCGGCTCCGATCTGGATAACAAGTCCTTCGCCTACTACGGGCCCAAGGCCGATATCTGGAACGGCACACCTGCCGGTGCGTTGAACAATGTCAGCAGTGTCGGCAACGGGCATATCCGCACCGACAGTTTTGCGTTGTTTGCCCAAGGCACCTGGCACCTGACGGAGCGTCTGGATTTCACCGCCGGTCTACGCGGCACCTATGAAGAGAAAAGCGCCTGGGTCACGCGTAATGCGCCGCTGGGTGGTGCTGCGGTGGCCGGCGCCGCTGCCACGGCGCGACGCGGGCGCACGGGAGTGTATGACTCGGGCGACCTTAATCAGTACAGCGCCACGCCCTCGGGGCTGCTCAACCTCACCTATCACTTCAATGAAAACCTGTTGGGTTACGCGACGCTGTCCCATGGCGAAAAATCCGGTGGGGTCAATTTGGCCGTCGGTTCCGCGCCGACCGCCGGGGCCGACTCCTTGCTGATCGGCACCGAGCGTGCCAACAACGCCGAGTTGGGCTTCAAGAGCACGCTGTGGGATCGCCGCCTGCAGCTTAACGCCAACCTGTTCTGGACCCAGGTCAACGGCTACCAGACCAACGCCTACGACCAGGACAACCGCGTGCAGTACCTGACCAATGCCGGTTCCGTGCGCTCACGTGGCGTTGAAGTGGAAAGCACCCTGGTGCCGGTCAGGGGCCTGACGCTGAACCTCAACGGCTCGTTCAATGATGTGAGCTACCTGTCTTACAAGGATGCGCCATGCCCGCCGGAAGTCAGCTTGCGCCCCGGTGCGCCGGCGTCGTGCGACCTCACGGGGCATCAAGTGGTCGGCGCGTCCAAGTGGATCGCCAACGCCAATGGCGAATACAAATGGAACCTGGATAACGGCTTCGAGCCCTACGTGACCGCCAGCTATGCGTTCCGCTCCAAAGCGGTGGGCACCGTGGAAGACTCCGATTACGGACAGATTCCCGCCTATGCCGTGGTCAACCTGTCTACCGGCCTGCGCGGCAACTACCAGCAGGGGCAGTGGGACGTGTCGTTGTGGCTGAAAAATGCCTTCGATAAAACCTACTACACCACGTTGTGGACAGGCGGTAACGGCGGCTATGAAGGCTTGCTGGGGACGCCTCGTACCCTAGGCGTGACTGGGCGCTACGACTTCTGAGCCGCTGCGATAGGTGGCCGGGCTGAACACCCGCGTCACCACCAGCATCGCCACCACGGTAACGGCCAGTACCCACCAGGCGCTGACAAAAGTGCCGGTGAGTTCACGTAGCCAGCCCGTCAGCCATGGCGAAATGGCGTTGATCAAAAAGCCCACGCCTTGCACGAAGGCCGCCAGTTGCCCGGCCTGGCGTGGGTCGCGGTGGTGGTCGAGGGTCAGCAGCAAACTCAAGGCGAAGCAGGCGCCCAGGCCGAAGCCGATCAGCGCCACCCACACATGGGGGAACTGCTGCGGTGCCATCAACAGGCCGAGGTAGCCCACGGTCTGCGCCAGCAGACTGATGCCGAGCAGGGGGCGTCGGTCGATGCCGCGCTGGGCCAGCACCGGCATCAGCAGCGCGGCGCTCACTTGGAAGAGGGTCATGAAGGCCAGCAGCGAACCGCTGGGCAGTACGCCCCAGCCCAGTTGCTGATAGTACGCAGGCAGCCACGCCACCATGCTCATGTAACCGCAATTGACCAGGCCGAAATACACGGCCAGCAGCCACGCCCGACGATTGCGCAGGCCCTTGAAGGTGGGGATCACGGTTGCGCTTCTCGCCGCACCCAGCGGTACAACCCCCCACAACAACAGTGCAGCGATTGCGGGCAGCAGCCAGACTCCAAGGCCCGCCTGCCATTGCTGAAAATGCGTGGCGACTACCGGGCTCAGCAGGGCCGCCAGCCCGCCACCGGCCATCAATGACGCCGAATACACGCCCATCGCCACCGGCACGCGGTGGTGGAATTCGCGCTTGATCATCGCCGGCACCAACGCCTGGATCAGCGCCACGCCGGCACCGCCCAGCAACGCCGTGGCCAGCAGTGCCGAAGCCTGGCCCATCAACCAGCGTGCCAGGCAGGCCAGCAGGATCATTATCAGGCCCAGGGCGATGCCGCGTCGTTCACCCAGGCGGGCCTCCAGACGCACACCCACCAGTGCCACCAGGCCCATGCAAATCACCGGCAGGCTGGTGAGCAGGGCGCTGCTCTGGAAGCTCAAGCCGGTAGCCTGGCGAATGTCCGCGAGCAACGGGCTGATGGAGCTGAGGATCGGCCGCAGGTTCAGGCCCAGCACGACCAGCAGGCCCCAGCCGGCGAGGGATGTTTGGCGGGTCATGCAGTG
Source organism: Pseudomonas sp. R19M (assembly GCF_050312585.1). Classification (NCBI taxonomy): domain Bacteria; kingdom Pseudomonadati; phylum Pseudomonadota; class Gammaproteobacteria; order Pseudomonadales; family Pseudomonadaceae; genus Pseudomonas; species Pseudomonas sp. R19M. The sequence continues at coordinate 36,651 of NZ_JBNPJV010000043.1, read as the reverse complement.
CCCTTACGCTCAATCGACGAGGCGTGAGTATGGCGAGCGTCGCAGGTATTCTGAAATTAAATATAACCATGCCAACCAGTGGTAAATGAAATGGTGATGCCCATGTTCGATCCCGTGTTATTGCGCAGCTTTGTGACCGTGGTGGATTGCGCCAATTTCACCCGCGCCGCCGAGCGCCTGCACCTGACCCAATCCACCGTGAGCCAGCAGATCCGGCGCCTGGAAGACGCGGTCGCGTGCCAGTTGCTCGACCGCGACCAGCGCCGGGTGGTCGCTACTGCTGAAGGTGAACGGTTGCTGGCCTATGCACGGCGCATCCTCGCGCTGCATGAAGAAGCCGCCGATGTGTTGGTCAACCAGCAAAACGACGGTGTGCTGCGCCTTGGTGTACCGGAGGATTTTGCCGCCGAGCGCCTGATGCCATTGCTCTCGGCCTTTGTGGTGAGCCATCCCCGAGTGAGGCTGGAGGTCACCAGCGGCCTCGGTCCCGAATTGCAGCGCCAGTACCGCAGCGGTGAGTTTGACGTGCTGCTGGTCAAGCAGATGGGCCACAGCGATGACTGCCTGGCTTCCTGGCCGGAACCGTTGTGCTGGGTCGACAGCCGCAGCACCCCGTGCCTGGGGCGCGACCCGCTGCCGCTGGTGGCGTTTCCGGTGGGTGGGTTATACCGCAACGAAATGTTGCATCACCTGGAAGTGGGGGGCTGGCGCTGGCGTATTGGCTATTCCAGCGCCAGTTTGGCCAGCGTGTGTTCGGCAGTGTCGGCGGGGTTGGGGATCAGCCTGTTGCCGCGACGCGTGCTGCAACCTGGGCATGTGGTACTCGGCGAAGAGAGTGGTTTGCCGACGGTGCAGGGTGTGCGACTGGCGGTATACGGCCGTAGTGGCTTGGGGGCGCCAGGGCAGACACTGCAGCGTCAATTGCTCGATTTGTGTGCAAACAGCCCAGGCTGAGCCATACCTTTTCTGAATATTTTGTATGCCTGAAAAGCATTGAAAAATAACGTCTTCGCTCAAAGCCGCAGTGGGCGGGGGTTTGATGATTCAGGATATTTCTTTTATTCGGTTTAGGTATATGTATAACTTTAAAGATTACTTTAAGAGATAAGCGTCTAACCCCGATGATTCAGCCCTCGACGGCCACTTTGGCTGGCCTGTCGGTTTTTTGTACGAAAACCGTAGGGAGTGAATCAATGGGCAATGTCCAGACCGCCGCCAGTGCACATGAGGCGCAGTGGCGCCAGGGGCCGGGTGGTGAGTTGGTCGACCTTGGCCGACCGCACCGTGCGCCCTTGGGGCAACTGCGGCTGCAGAAGACGCCGAAGCGTTTCTCGAGTCGCCGCGAAGGATTTGTGCTGGGGCTGCTGGTGTTGGCCTTGCATGGCGCGTTGATTTACTGGGTGAGCCAGAAACCCACGCCGGTGCTGCCGATTGTGCCGCCGGAAATACCACCGATGACCATCGAGTTTTCCCAGCCGGCACCGCCGGTGGTCGAGCCGCCACCGCCTGTGCCGCCGCCTCCACCGCCGCCCGTGGTTGAGCCGCCGCCACCGGTGGTGGATGAGTTGGCAGCCAAGCCTGCGCCGCCAAAGCCAATCCCGAAACCTGTGCCCAAGCCGCAGCCCAAGCCCAAGCCGAAACCTGAGCCGGCCCCGAAGGCGGTCGAGCAGCCGCCCGCGCCACCTGTGCCTGCGCCGCCCGCTCCGGCAGCGCCCGTCGCAGCGCCTGCACCGGTTACACCGGCTTCGGCCAACGCCGCTTACTTGAAGAACCCGGCGCCCGAATACCCGTCATTGGCCCAGCGTCGTGGTTGGGAAGGCACGGTACTGCTGCGGGTACACGTCTTGGCCAGCGGCAAGCCGGGGGAGATCCAGGTGCAGAAAAGCAGCGGTCGCCAGCAACTCGATGATGCCGCGCTGGCTGCTGTAAAGCGCTGGAGTTTTGTACCGGCCAAGCAGGGCGATGTCGCCCAGGACGGCTGGGTCAGCGTACCGATCGATTTCAAGATTCACTAACTATCGCGCTGCGGTGTGTTTTGCACGCCGCGACCTGTAAAGAGGGAAAACATCATGGCATTGGCATCTCCACTTGAATCCATCGAAAGCGCGGTGATCTGGCTGTTGGTGGCCTTTTCGGTCGCCACCTGGGGGCTGGCGTTGTTGAAGGGCGTGCAATTCGGTCGCCTCAAGGCTCAGGACCGCAAGTTCCATCAGCGGTTCTGGGCGGCCTCCAGTCTCGATTCCGCCGCGGAGCTGGCTGAAACCCAGCCGGGCGCGGCGGCCCGGGTAGCCCAGGCCGGTTATGCGGCGATCCAGGTGGGTGATTCTGCCCATGCAGCGGATTTGAGCCAGGCCATCAACCATCAGGACCGCCTCGAACGTGCCCTGCGCCAGCAGATCGTGCGTGAGCGTCGCTCACTGGAAACCGGCCTGGCCGTGGTCGCCAGCATCGGCAGCACCTCGCCGTTCATCGGTCTGTTCGGCACTGTGTGGGGGATCATGGAGGCGCTCAAGGGCATCAGCGCTGCCGGCTCCGCCAGCCTGGAAACCGTGGCTGGCCCGATTGGTGCGGCGCTGGTCGCTACGGGTGTGGGGATTGCCGTGGCCGTGCCGGCGGTGTTGGTCTACAACTATTTCCTGCGCCGCCTGAAGCTGACGGCGGCCGATCTGGATGATTTTGCCCACGACTTCTACAGCCTGGCGCAGAAGCATTCCTTCCGCGTGCTGCTCCACCCCTCGCTGACCAAGAGCGCGGCCGGCAACCCGCAGAAAGTGAAGGAGGCGTCCTGAGATGGCCTTCTCCACGCAAGACAGCGATGAGGTGCTGAGCGAGATCAACGTCACACCGTTGGTGGACGTGATGCTGGTGCTGCTGGTGGTGTTTATCGTCACTGCGCCGCTGTTGACCAACGCGATTCCGATCAACCTGCCCAAGACCCAGGCCGTGGCGCCGGTGGAGCAAAAAGATCCGCTGGTGGTGAGCATCGACGGTGCCGGCAAACTGTTTATCAACAAGGACGAAATCCAGCCGGACCTGCTGGAGTTCAACTTGCAGGCGGCCAAGGCCAAGGACCCCGATGTGCGGGTGCAACTGCAGGCTGATGATGGTGTGAACTACGGCGAAGTGGCGCGAGCCATGGCGTCTATCGAGCGCGCGGGGATTACCAAGCTGTCGGTGATAACCGCTCGTTAGTTGCAAAGCCTCGACGATTTTTTGGCCGTTTCCTTGGCAGGGTGCGGCCTTTTTTTTGCCTGAAATTCACACATCACCAAAATCTCAGTTTGGAAAACGGTCAGGGTGGGAGGGGGCTTGCTCCCGATGGCAGTGGTTCAGCCAATAAATTGGTGGCTGACAGATCGCTATCGGGAGCAAGCCCCCTCCCACTTTTGATATTGAGTGGTTATGTGATTTTGGTTATTAATAAATAGCTTCTTATTCCTTAACGAATATAAACCCTGTCCTTATACTGCTCAGCAACGTTAGACGCTGCAGGAGGGCACACCCATGCACAGCGAGTTGATTCGTTACCTGATCGTGCCGGGCTGGCAAGGATCGCCAGAAGATCATTGGCAGAGCCATTGGCAGAACAGCCTGCCCAACAGTACGCGCGTGGAACAGGCCGATTGGCTGACTCCCCGTCGCGAAGACTGGGTGGCTGCGCTGGCCGAGGCGATTGCCGCCGACAGTACGCCGGTGATTCTCATCGCCCACAGCCTGGGCTGCATCACGGTCGCGCATTGGGCGGCCACAGCACCGCTGGCGTTTTTGCGTCAGGTGCGCGGCGCCTTGCTCGTGGCTCCGGCTGATGTCGAGCGCCCGGCCTGTGCCCCCGCCCTACGCAACTTTGCACCCATCCCCACCGACTTGCTGCCGTTTCCCAGCCAAGTGGTCAGCTCCGACAACGACAGCGCCGTCAGCGCTGCGAGAGCCTTGGAGCTTGCGCGCCATTGGGGCGCCGAAGCCGGCATTTTGTCAGGGGCCGGTCATATCAATGTGAAGTCCGGCCACCAGCGATGGGAGCAGGGTTTCGCCTACCTTTATCGCTTGCAAAGCCGTCTCGAACATCACGCCCGGCGCACTGCCTGATATTTTTTCAACGCCCCGTCCCTTGAGCGGATTGGGGGCGGGAGCCTGCCATGAGTCATGAAACCTACGGCCAGCCACTGCTGACCTTCCCCGATTCGGAAAAAAGCCCGCTGAGCATCCGTGCCAAGGCGTTGGTGTTTGTCGACCCGCGTTCGCGGCAACTGCGCGAAGACCTAGAAAACCTCGCGCCGCTGGCCTTGCCCGTGTTGATTCGCGGCGAGACCGGTACGGGTAAAGAGCTGCTGGCGCGGCAGATCCACCGTGGCAGTGACCGCACCGGGCTGTTCGTGTCAGTCAATTGCGGTGCGATCAGCCCCACCTATGCCGATGCCGAGTTGTTCGGATACGCCGCCGGCAGCCACAGTGGCGCGGCCAGTAGCCGCGCTGGGTGGTTTGGCTCGGCCAATGGCGGCACGTTGTACCTGGACGAAATCGGTGACTTGCCCCTGCCGATCCAGGTGAAACTACTCGCCGCCCTGGAAAACCATGAAGTCACCCGCGTCGGCGCCCATCAGCCAAGCCCGGTGGATGTGCGCCTGGTGGCCGCGACGAGCATCGACCTGGCCCAGGCGGTGGCGGCCGGCAAGTTCCATGAGCGCCTGTTCCACTACCTGAGCGAGGGCCAACTCGAGCTGCCGGCCTTGCGCGAACGCGTCGGCGATATCCTGTCCCTGGCCGAATATTTCCTCGGCATCTACAGTCAGCGCCTGGACCTTCCGGTGCCGCTGATCAGCGACGCCGCCCAGCGTGTGCTGGAGCGCCACAGTTGGCCGGGCAATACGCGTGAACTGGAAAACGTGATCCATTTTGCGCTGCTGGTCAGCAGTGGCGATGAGATTTTGCCCGAGCATTTGAACCTGCCGGTGGCCGGCTCACCGCTGGAACAGGTGCAGCGCCTGTTCAGCACTGCCACGCCGGCGGAGCAGGAAACCTTGCGCAAATGGCTACATGAACAAAATGGAATATCAACGTGAATAAAAGATATTGTTCGGGAATAAAAAATCTAGGTATTGTCCCTTCCACGCCGCGATAGCACTTCGCTGGCACACCACATAAAAACGGTCGTCAGAGACGCCCCGGAATTTCGATAAGGACACTGCATGAAAAAGGTTCTGTTGTTTACCGCACTGGCGGCTGCCCTGACTGCAAGCCTGGCCCAGGCCAACGAGAAGCTGGTGGTCGCCGCGACCCCGATCCCGCACGCCGAGATCCTTGAGCTGGTCAAGCCGACCCTGGCCAAGGAAGGTGTGGACCTGGACATCAAAGTCTTCACCGACTACGTGCAGCCAAACGTGCAGGTGGCCGAGAAGCGTCTGGACGCCAACTACTTCCAGACCCTGCCGTACCTGGAAAACTTCAACAAGGGCAAGGGCACCAACCTGGTCACCGTGGTCGGTGTGCACGTCGAACCTTTCGGCGGCTACTCGAAGAAGATCAAGAACATTTCCGAGCTCAAAGATGGCGCCACCGTTGCCATTCCAAACGAAGGCTCCAACAGCGGCCGTGCCCTGTTGCTGCTGCAGAAGGCCGGTGTGATCACCCTGAAAGACCCAAGCAACGCCCTGGCCACGCCGAAAGACATCGCCAGCAACCCCAAGCACCTGAAATTCAAAGAACTGGAATCGGCGCTGTTGCCACGCGTGCTGGATCAGGTTGACCTGGACCTGATCAACACCAACTACGCCCTGGAAGCTGGCCTGAACCCAGCCAAGGACGCGCTGATCATCGAAGACGCCAAGTCGCCATATGTGAACTTCCTGGTGGCTCGCCCGGACAACAAGGACAGCGATGCTATCCAGAAACTGTCCAAGGCCCTGACCAGCCCTGAAGTCAAAGCCTTCATCGAGAAGAAGTACAACGGCGCGGTCGTGCCTGCGTTCTGATGTAAGCCAGAGCCCCTTCAAGGTTTGAATTGTGGGAGGGGGCAAGCCTTAATGCCAGTCAGTTAAGGCTTAACGCTGTCACTGTGGGAGGGGGCTTGCTCCCGATAGCAGTGTGTCAGTCACCAGATTTATTGGCTGATTCACCGCTATCGGGAGCAAGCCCCCTCCCACAATTTGTTTCTGCCTCTCACTGTGACTCTTCAGTGTTTTAGATAGCGCGGCTGTTGATCGCGCGGCGCAACGCCACCAACCACTTCACCAGCTCCTGCGGATCCATCGGTTTCGCTTCATTCATTGTTCGATCCCTCGAATCTTTCGACCCCAAAACCATAGTTGCCGCTGGCCAAACCCGCGAGTTCGAGGGTTATCTTTTTGGGTGATATCAATATGCTATTTTGGTATTTAAATTTTATTTTTTATACCTTTAAAGTTCGTGCTACCCGACGTTACCCACGTCGATATGGATTGCACTCGCCGCCTTACCCTGCGGCGTCACGGACTCACGATGACCTTCGATTTCGCATTTATCCTCAGCACCTTGCCGGCGTTTCTCCGCGCCGTTGGGGTGACGCTGCAAGTGGGCCTGATCGCCATCGCCACCTCACTGCTGGTGGCGCTGGTCAACGCAGCGCTGCTGGTGTTTCGCACGCCGTATTTGTCGCGCCTGGTGGCGCTCTATGTGGAGCTGGCGCGTAACACGCCGCTGCTGATCCAACTGTTCTTCGTGTACTTCGCCTTGCCGGCCCTGGGTTTCAATATCTCCGGGTTCTGGGCAGCGATCATCACCATGACGTTCCTCGGCGGCGCCTACCTCACTGAAGTGCTGCGCGCCGGTGTAGAAGCGGTGCCACTGGCGCAGATCGAGTCGGGCAAGTCCATCGGCCTGTCCGACTGGCAGCTGTTGCGCCATGTGATCCTGCCTCAGGCCGGCATTCTCAGCCTGCCGGCGTTGTTCGCCAATTTCATTTTCCTGCTCAAGGAGACCACGGTGGTGTCCGCCGTGGCGGTGCCGGAGATTCTCTACACGACCAAGAGCTACATCGCGCTCTACTACAAGACCTACGAAATGCTTGCCGTGCTGACGCTGATTTGCGTGTTGCTGTTCTTACCGCTGTCGTTGCTGCTCAGCCGCCTGGAAAGGAGGCTCCAGCATGGCCAGTTCGGGTCTTGAGTTGTTGTGGGTGTCGTTGCCGCAACTGGGCAAGGGCGCTGCGCAAACCCTGTCGATATCTTTGTTGAGCATCGCCTTCAGCACCGTCGGCGGCGTGGTGTATGGCGTGTTGCGCATGCTGAACAACCGGGCGCTCAACCGGGTGCTGCGGGTCTACCTGGAGCTGTTCCGGGCGATTCCGGTGCTGGTGTGGCTGTACCTGCTGTTTTTCGGCCTGCCGATTTTCTTTGGCCTGAGCATTCCGAGCTTCTGGTGTGCGGTGTTGGTGCTGTCGCTGTGGGGCGCCAGTGAAGTGGGCGAAGTGGTGCGCGGCGCGTTGCATTCGTTGCCCCAGGGCCAGCGCGAAGCGGGCTTGTCGATTGGCCTGTCCACGCCCCAACTGTACGGCTACGTGCTGCTGCCCCAGGCCCTCAAGCGCATGACGCCGCCGACCATCAACGTCTACACGCGGATCATCAAGACCAGTTCCCTGGCCGTGCTGATTGGTGTCGTGGATGTGATCAAGGTCGGCCAGCAAATCATTGAACGCACCTATGAGTCGGTATTGATCTACGGCGTGCTGTTCCTGTTTTTCTTCTTTATCTGCTACCCGTTGTCGGCCGCCTCCAAGCGGCTGGAACGGCGCTGGGCCCAAGCATGAGCGCATTGATCGAGTTCCAGGGTTTCAACAAATACTTTGGCGAGGCGCAGGTGCTCAAGGGCATCGACCTCTGCGTGCAAAGCAGCGAAGTGGTGGTGATCCTCGGCCCCAGCGGCTGCGGCAAGAGCACCTTGCTGCGCTGCCTCAACGGGCTGGAAGTTGCGCATAGCGGCAGCCTGCGTTTTGCCGGCAGAGAGCTGTTGGATAAATCCACGGACTGGCGCCAGGTACGCCAGGACATCGGCATGGTGTTCCAGAGCTACCACCTGTTCCCGCATATGAGCGTGCTCGACAACATCCTGCTCGGCCCATTGAAAGTACAAAAACGCGACCCCCGTGAAGCTCGCGAGCAGGCGGAAAAACTACTGCAACGCGTGGGCCTTGCCGACAAGCGGGATGCCTTCCCGCGCCAGCTCTCCGGCGGCCAGCAGCAACGCATCGCCATCGTGCGTTCGTTGTGCATGAACCCTCAGGTCATGCTCTTTGATGAGGTCACCGCAGCCCTCGACCCGGAAATGGTCAAGGAAGTGCTGGAGGTGATCCAGGACCTGGCCCGCGATGGCATGACTTTGCTGATCGTCACCCACGAAATGGCCTTCGCCCGCGCCGTCGCCGACCGCGTGGTGTTCATGGAGGCCGGTCGCATCCTCGAACACAACACCCCCGAAGAATTCTTTACGAACCCGCAAACCGCACGCGCGCAGCAGTTCCTGGAGAAGTTCTCCTTTGTTTCAACACTGCCCAAAAAGACCAAGGAACTGGAGCTGATATGAAAAAGTTACTGCTGCCACTGTTTGCCGTCGCGTTGCTGGCCGGCTGCGATAAAAAGGCCGAAGAGCCTGCCAAACCTGCGGCCGCCGCCGCGAGCTACATCGACAAAATCAAAGCGCGCGACAAGCTGATTGTTGGCGTATTTACCGACAAGCCGCCGTTCGGCTTTGTGAATGAGGCGGGTCGCTACGTCGGCTTCGATACCGACATCGGCCGTCAATTTGCCAAGGACCTGCTGGGCGATGAGAACAAAGTCGAGTTCGTTGCCGTCGAGCCGGCCAGCCGTATTCCGTTCCTGCAAAGCGACAAGGTCGACCTGATCCTCGCCAACATGACCGTCACCCCGGAACGCAAGGAAGCCGTGGATTTCACCAACCCCAACCTCAAAGTCGCGGTACAAGCCCTGGTGCCCAATGACAGCGCGGTGAAGAGCCTGGATGACCTGGCGACCCGCACCACCATCGTGACCACCGGCACCACCGCCGATATCTGGCTGACCAAGAACCATCCGGACTGGAAACTGCTCAAGTTCGAGAAAAACTCCGAGTCGCTGCAAGCGCTGTCGGCCGGCCGGGGCGATGCGTATGCCCAGGACAATCTGGTGTTGTTCAGTTGGGCCAAGCAGAACCCTGGCTATCGTGTGCTGCAAGAAAAACTCGGTGACGAAGCGCCGATTGCACCGGCGGTGAAGAAGGGCAATACCGAACTGCGCGATTGGGTGAATGCCGAGTTGGCAAAGCTGGGCGAAGAGAAGTTTTTGCTCAAGCTGTATGACCAGTATGTGCGTAAGGAACTGAGCGATGACACCTCGCCTGAGAGCGTGATTGTCGAAGGCGGGAAGTGGCAGGGCTGATAGCCTTACCCCTGTAGGAGCGAGCTTGTGTGGCGAGGGAGCTTGCTCCCGCTGGAGTGCGAAGCACTCCCAGACCGGTTGACGAAGTGTATCTGACACATATCGATCGCACGGTTTGGGGCCGCTTCGCAGCCCAGCGGGAGCAAGCTCCCTCGCCACGACAAGCTCGCTCCTACAGGGGGTATACCTACTCCGGCCAATGCCAGGCCGGCGCATCCAGCATCCCCTGCCCGACGATCTGGGTTTCCCCCAACACCTTCTCCAGCACAATCGAGTTGCACCCCTCATCCTGCTGCAACGCTGCAATCAAGCGGCTGGCATGGGATACCACCCACACCTGACACTGCCGGGACGCCTGGATGATCAAGCGGGCCAACGCCGGCAACAAATCCGGGTGCAGGCTGGTTTCCGGTTCGTTGAGCACCATCATGGTCGGCGGCCGTGGCGTCAGCAGCGCCGCGATCAGCAGCAGGTAACGCAAGGTCCCGTCCGACAGCTCCGCCGCCGACAACGGCCGCAGCAACCCTTCCTGATAAAACTCGATGGCAAAGCGCCCGCCCTGCAACGGCTGGATATTCAAGCGTGCACCGGGGAAGGCATCGCTGACAGCACGCTGCAACGCCTCGGGGTCGCCAATTTCGCGGATGGTCTGCAAGGCCGCCGCCAAGTCCCGACCATCGTGGTGCAGCACGGGCGTGCGGGTGCCTAATTGCGGTTGGCGCACGGGGGCGTCCACGTCGCTGCGAAAGTGATCATAGAAGCGCCAGCCACGAATGCTTTCGCGCAGCAACAGCACCTCCGGCGAGCCACGCAGGCTGCCGACCTGATCGAACAGGCTGTGGTAGTTGGGTGTATGTTGGGCCAGTACGTCCCAGGAGCGGCCGTCACGCGCCCGCACCATGGGGCCGGAACGCTGCACCAGCAGGCTGGCTGGGCGATAGATAGGGCCGGCCCAGATGCATTCCTTCTTGACCTGCGGGTCGAGGGAAAATAACGACGTTGTCGGCTCAGGCAGCCCCAGTGAGATGGCGTAACTGAAGTCCTCCCCGGCAAAGCCCAGGCGCAAGCGTTTCACGCCTTGGCGCACGGTGGATTCAATCGGTACCTCGCCTTTGCGCATGCGCCGGCTGATGTTTTCCGGCCCGGCCCAGAACGTCGAGTCCAACCCGCCCTCGCGGGCCAGTGCGTTGATCACCCCGCCCTGGGCGGTTTCCGCCAGCAGGCGCAGGGCGCGGTACAGGTTGGACTTGCCGCTGCCATTGGGGCCGGTGATCAGGTTGAGCCGGTCCAGGGGCACCACCAATTTATTGATCGAACGGTAATTGGCGACGGCGAGGGTTTTCAGCATGGGTCAGTAACCGGTAGGGGAACCATTGGAGTATGGGAGCCTCCATGCAGATAAGGAACCCTCAACTAAGCTCACAGTCGCATACACTCTGGCAAGTCGGCATCACGCAAAAGGAGCCTGCATGGGCGGTCGTATTTCCACCTGTATCATCGGCTTGGGCCTACTGACGCTATTGAGCGGCTGTGGCGAGGAAAAGGCCGAACCCAAGCAACATTCCAGGGTCTTCGTGCAGACCGTGCAGCCGGCGGATTTTGCCGCAGCCGTCACGCTCACCGGCGATATCCAGGCCCGGGTGCAAACCGACCTGTCCTTTCGCGTGGGGGGCAAGATCATCCAGCGGATGGTGGATGTGGGTGACCGCGTGAGCGCCAGGCAAGTGCTGGCCAAGCTCGACCCCAAAGACTTGCAGACCAACGTCGACTCCGCCCAGGCCCAGGTCGTGGCGGAGCAGGCCCGGGTCAAGCAGACGGCCGCCGCCTTTGTGCGTCAGGAAAAGCTGCTGCCCAAGGGCTATACCAGCCGCAGTGAATACGACGCCGCCCAGGCCGCGCTGCGCAGCAGCCAAAGCGCGCTGACCGCGGCCCAGGCTCAATTGGCCAATGCCCGCGAACAACTCGGCTACACCGCGTTGGTCGCTGACGCCCCTGGCGTGATCACCGCGCGCCAGGCCGAAGTCGGCCAAGTGGTACAGGCCACCGTACCGATCTTCAGCCTGGCCCGGGACGGCGAGCGCGACGCCGTGTTCAACGTTTACGAATCCCTGCTGGTGGAACCGCCGCCGGAGGCTCCGATCACCGTCAGCCTGTTGGATAATCCCAGCATCAAGGCCGTGGGCAAGGTGCGTGAAGTGACCCCGGCCGTGGCCGCGAATACCGGCACCGTCCAGGTCAAGATTGCCCTGCAGAGCCTGCCCAAGGGCATGGAGTTGGGTTCGGTGGTGAGCGCCACCGCCAATGGCCCGGCCAAGGCCAGCGTCGAACTGCCGTGGTCGGCGTTGACCAAAGACCTCAACGAGCCTGCTGTTTGGCTGATCGACGCTGACGGCAAGGCGCAACTGCACAAAGTCAGCGTGGCGCGTTACCTCACCGGCAAAGTGATCATCGGCGACGGCCTCAAAGGCGGCGAAAAAGTCGTGGTAGCCGGTGGGCAATTGCTGCATCCCGGCATGCTGGTCGAGATCGCCCAGCAAGGAGCCCAGCCATGAAGCGCCTGACGGCATTACTCGCCGCCAGCCTGTTGCTGGCGGCTTGCTCCAAGGAAGAGGCGCCGCCCGAGCCTGTACGCCCGGTGCTGTCCATGCAAGTGAAGGCCGAGGACCAGGAAAACCTCGGCCGCTTTGCCGGCACCATCCAGGCTCGTTATGAGAGCAACCTGGGGTTCCGTGTGCCCGGGCGTATCGCACGGCGTGCGGTGGATGTGGGCGCCGAGGTGGAGCAGGGCGCTCTGCTTGCCGTGCTCGACCCCACCGATCAACAAAACCAACTGCGTGCGGCCCAGGGTGACCTGGCTCGGGTGCAGGCGCAGTTCATCAACGCGCAGGCCAACGCACGTCGCCAGCAAGAGTTGTTCAACCGTGGGGTGGGCGCCCAGGCCCAGCTCGACGCGGCCCAGACCGACCTGAAAACCACCCAGGCGTCCCTCGACCAGGCGCGCGCGTCGGTCAACCAGGCCAAGGACCAGCTCAACTATGCTGAGCTGCGCACCGATCATGCCGGTATTGTCACCGCCTGGAATGCCGAAGCCGGCCAGGTGGTGAGTGCCGGCCAGCAGGTGGTGACCCTGGCCCGCCCGGATATCAAGGAAGCCGTGATCGATCTGCCTGCCGGCCTTGCCGAGCGGCTGCCCGCCGATGGGGTGTTCGTGGTTGCCGGGCAGCTTGACCCTAGCGTACAGACCACCGCCACTGTGCGTGAGATCGAACCTCAGGCCCAAAGCGCCACGCGCACCCGGCGTGCGCGCCTGACATTGGCCGAGACCCCGCCCGCGTTTCGCCTCGGTACGGCAGTCAGCGTGACCTTGAGCACCGCCATTGCGCCGCGTATCGAAGTGCCGCTGAGTGCCTTGCAGGAGGTCGACGGCAAGACCCGCCTCTGGCTGCTCGATACCCAGAGCCAGACGGTGCAGCCGCGTGACGTCACGGTGCTCAGCCGTGACGCCGACAGCGCCTTGCTCAATGGCGGGGTCACACCCGGCGAACGCATTGTCACCGCTGGCGTGAACAGCCTGAAACCCGGGCAGAAAGTCAAAATCGATGAGGACAGCCCGCGATGAAAGGGAGCTTCAACTTATCCGACTGGGCCCTCAAGCATCAGTCCTTCGTCTGGTACCTGATGTTCGTCGCACTGCTGATGGGCGTGTTCTCGTACATGAACCTGGGCCGCGAGGAAGACCCCTCGTTCACCATCAAGACCATGGTGATCCAGACCCGTTGGCCGGGGGCGACCCAGGAAGAAACGCTCAAGCAGGTCACCGACCGCATTGAGAAGAAGCTCGAAGAACTCGATTCCCTCGACTATGTGAAAAGCTACACGCGCCCGGGTGAATCCACGGTGTTCGTGTTCCTCAAGGACACTACCAGCGCCAACGCCATCCCCGAGATCTGGTATCAGGTGCGCAAGAAGATCGACGACATTCGCGGCACCTTCCCCCAGGGGTTGCAAGGCCCATCGTTCAACGATGAGTTCGGCGATGTGTTCGGTTCGGTGTATGCCTTTACCGGCGACGGCCTGTCGATGCGCCAGTTGCGCGACTACGTCGAACAGGTGCGTGCCGAGATTCGTTCGGTGCCGGGCCTGGGCAAGGTCGAGATGATCGGCCAGCAGGACGAAGTGATCTACCTGAACTTCTCCACGCGCAAACTCGCGGCGCTGGGTATCGACCAACGCCAAGTGGTGCAAAGCCTGCAATCACAGAACGCGGTGACGCCTGCCGGGGTGATCGAGGCCGGGCCGGAGCGGATTTCCGTGCGCACCTCGGGGCAGTTCGCCTCGGAAAAAGATCTGGCCAACGTCAACCTGCGGCTCAATGACCGCTTCTATCGCCTGGCGGACATCGCCGACATCAGCCGTGGCTACGTCGACCCGGCGCGGCCGATGTTCCGGTTCAATGGCAAGCCGGCCATCGGCTTGGCGATTGCCATGCAGAAGGGTGGCAACATCCAGTCCTTCGGCAAGGCGTTGCATGAACGCATGGATGAGCTGACTGCGGACCTGCCGGTGGGCGTCGGCGTGCATAAGGTCTCCGATCAGGCCGAAGTGGTGGAGGAGGCCGTGGGCGGTTTCACCAGTGCACTGTTCGAGGCGGTGGTCATCGTCCTGGTGGTGAGCTTTATCAGCCTCGGCATGCGCGCCGGGCTGGTGGTGGCGTGCTCGATCCCGTTGGTGCTGGCGTTGGTGTTCGTGTTCATGGAATACAGCGGTATCACCATGCAACGGGTGTCGCTGGGTGCCTTGATCATCGCGCTCGGCCTGTTGGTGGACGATGCGATGATCACCGTGGAAATGATGATCACGCGTCTGGAAAAAGGTGAAACCAAGGAGCAGGCGGCCACCTACGCCTACACCTCCACCGCGTTCCCGATGCTCACGGGCACGCTGGTGACCGTCGCAGGCTTCGTGCCGATTGGCCTCAACGCCAGTTCGGCGGGCGAGTACACCTTTACCCTGTTCGCGGTAATTGCCGTGGCCATGCTGGTCTCGTGGGTGGTGGCGGTGCTGTTTGCGCCGGTGATCGGTGTGCATATCCTCAGTGCCAACGTGAAGCCGCACAATGCCGAGCCAGGACGGATCGGCCGCGCTTTCAATGGCGGCATGTTGTGGGCCATGCGCAACCGCTGGTGGGCGATCGGTATCACGGTGGCGCTGTTCGTGGCGTCGGTGTTCTCGATGCAGTTTGTGCAGAACCAGTTCTTTCCGTCGTCGGACCGCCCGGAAATTCTCGTCGACCTCAACCTGCCGCAGAACGCCTCGATCAATGAGACCCGCAAGGCCGTCGACCGCCTTGAAGCGATCATCAAGGATGACCCGGACATCCAACGCTGGAGCACCTATATCGGCCAGGGCGCGATTCGTTTCTACCTGCCCCTCGACCAGCAACTGGAAAACCCCTACTACGCGCAGTTGGTGATCGTGAGCAAAGGCCTGGAAGAGCGTGGCGCCTTGATTGCGCGCCTGCAAAAGCGTCTGCGCGATGACTTCGTCGGCATCGGCAGCTATGTGCAGCCGCTGGAAATGGGCCCGCCGGTAGGGCGGCCGATTCAGTATCGCGTGTCCGGCAAAGACACCGACCAGGTGCGCAAGCACGCTATCGAACTGGCCACTTTGCTCGACCAGAACAGCCACCTGGGCGAGATCATCTACGACTGGAACGAGCCGGGCAAAGTGTTGCGCGTGGACATCGCCCAGGACAAGGCGCGGCAACTCGGGCTGCCGTCGGAAGACGTGGCGCAGTTGATGAACAGCGTGGTCAGCGGAGCCTCGGTGACCCAGGTGCACGATGATATCTACCTGATCAACGTGGTCGGCCGCGCCGAAGATGCCGAGCGTGGCACGCCGGAAACCCTACAGAACCTGCAGATCGTCACCCCCAATGGCACCTCGATTCCGCTGCTGGCGTTCGCCACCGTGCGCTATGAGCTGGAGCAGCCGCTGGTGTGGCGCCGCGACCGCAAACCGACCATTACCGTCAAGGCTTCGGTGCGCGATGAGATACAACCCACCGACCTGGTCAAACAGCTGGCGCCGACCATCGAGAAATTCAGTGCCGGGTTGCCGGTGGGCTACAAGGTCGCCACAGGCGGCACCGTGGAAGAAAGCGGCAAGGCCCAAGGCCCGATCGCCAAGGTGGTGCCGCTGATGCTGTTCCTGATGGCGACTTTCCTGATGATCCAGCTGCACAGCGTGCAGAAGATGTTCCTGGTGGCCAGTGTCGCGCCGCTGGGGTTGATCGGCGTGGTGCTGGCGTTGATTCCTACGGGTACGCCCATGGGGTTCGTGGCAATCCTGGGGATTCTGGCGCTGATCGGCATCATCATCCGCAACTCGGTGATTCTGGTGACCCAGATCGACGAATATGAACTGGCGGGCTATACGCCGTGGGATGCGGTGGTGGAAGCCACCGAACATCGGCGCCGGCCGATCTTGCTCACGGCGGCGGCGGCGAGCCTGGGCATGATCCCGATTGCGCGTGAAGTGTTCTGGGGGCCGATGGCCTACGCGATGATCGGCGGGATCATCATCGCAACATTGTTAACACTTTTGTTTTTGCCTGCGCTGTATGTGGCTTGGTACAAGATCCGGGAGCCCAAACCAGAACAGAACTGAACATGAGTCATGCCCTGCGCCACGTGCTGTTGATGTGCACCCTGTTGCTGGCACCCGTCGCCTTTGCCGGCACGGTATTGGAAAATTCCCTGTGGCGGGTCGAACTCGACCCGGCCACCCTGGCCATCCGCGTCACACCCAGCGGCCAGCCGCCGGTGCAGGCCTCCCGTGGCGTGGCCGCCCACGCCGTCAGTCAACTTTCACACAATGGCCAGCAAGCCAGTTGGCAGTGGGATGCGGGCGCCTTTCAGGTGAGCGTCACGCTCGAACAACGCGACCTGGCGCTGTCCATCCGGGCACGTGACGCCGGTCTCTTGCCGATCCTTCAACAACCGTCCAGTGCCCTCGGCAAGGGCTTGATATGGCCATTGGCTGAAGGGCACTACGTACCCGCCGCCGATCCCGTATGGAGCGCTTTTCTGCTGCAACAGGGTGAGATCAATACCACCCAGGACTTGAGCTTGCCGCTGTGGGGCACGGATCAGGGCGGCTTCACCTTGAACTGGCTGCTGACCAACCCCTATAACAACCGCCTGCAATGGCAGCAGGGCATGGCATTGTCCCTGGCCCATGAATTCACTGCGCTCGAGCCCTCGGCACCGATGACCCTGTTATTGCACCTGGGCGACGCCGACCCCCTGGCCGGTGCCAAGCGCTACCGCCAATGGCTGGTGGAGCAGGGGCGCTATGAGCCGTTGGCGGACAAACTGCGGCACACGCCCGAGGCGCAAAAGCTGCTGGGCGCCAGCCATGTCTACCTGTGGGGCAATGACCTGCTGGCCGCGCAGGATGTGCGCGACTGGCCGCTGTTGCTCAAGCGCCTGCGCGCTCATGAGCTCAAGGGTCTGTTGGACAAGGAGTCCACCCAGGTGCTGGCGCAAGCCACGGCATTGAGTCGCTATGAGCAAACCGTGCTGTTGCGCGGCCTCAATGCGGCAATCAACAGAAAGGCCCGGCAGAGCTGGCAGGTGGATGCACCCGATATGACCCGACTCTCCGCCCGCTATGGCGAGCTGCGCAACGAGCTGGCCGTGGCGTTTGCCGGCGCCTTGCGCGACCACCCTGAAACCTGGGGCAACCAGACGGTCCGGGCGCTGCGCGACGCCGGGCTGCAACGCTTGTTGCTGACCCTCGGCGAAGGCTGGGAAGGCGGGCTCTGGCATCCTGAAACGATGCGTGCCGGCGTCGACGCCGGTTACCTGATGGCGCCGTACGACTCCTATGAAACCGCCTTGTCAGCCACGGAAAACCCGGACTGGACCACCGCCCATTTGGGCAACAAGGCCTACCGCGACTGCGCGATTGTGTTGAAAAGCGGCAAACTGAAAACCGGCTTCCAGCAATCCGGCCATTACACCGACCCGCGCTGCGTACGGCCTTTGCTGGAAGCCCGAGTGAAGGCCATCCAGGCCAAGGCCGGGTTCAATGCCTGGTTCCTCGACGCCTATGCCACCAGCATGGTCTTCGACAGCTACCGCGATGGCGCCACGATGACCCAGGCGCAAAATGCCGAAGGCAATATCGACGCCTCGCGCTGGCTCAACACGGTGCTCAAACTGCCTGCCGGCTCCGAAGACGGCAATGCCATTACCGCACAGGGGATCCTGTTCGCCCATGGCATGCAGACGCCGGTGATCGGTTGGGGGGACCGCCAGATGACCCAGGACAAACAGTCGCCCTATTACGTGGGCAACTGGTATCCACCGGAAGAACCGACGGTGTTCTTTAAACCAGTGCCGCTCAACGAGCCGTTGCGCACCGTATATTTCGCGCCGACCATGCGCCTGCCGTTGTATCAGGCGGTATTCCACGGCTCGGTGATCACCACCCATCACTGGCTGTTCGACAGCCTGAAACTGAGCAATGTCAGGGCTGAGAACGAGCTCACCCAACTGCTCTACAACGTGCCGCCGCTGTATCACCTGAGCGCCTCGACGGTTAAACAGCGGTTGCCGGTGATGGTGCGTCAGGATCGGTTTTTTCGGCCATTGCATCAGCGCCTGGCGACTCAGGCCCTGACGGATTTCCGTTGGCTGACGGCGGACCGGCAGGTGCAGCAGACCACCTTTGCGGATGGGACACGGTTGGTGGCCAACTTTGCCGCCGAGGAAAAGGACGGGTATGCGGGGCGCAGTGTGACGGCGCTGGTGGCGGGCGAAAAACCGGTGGTGTATCAAGTGGATCAGGGCCGCCTGTGAGGCCATCGGGAGCAAGCCCCCTCCCACATTTAGATTTGTGAACACAGCCAAATGTGGGAGGGGGCTTGCTCCCGATAGCGTCAGATCCGGCAACAAAAATCTATCGCTTGCGCCACACACTCGCCAACCAAGGCTGCTGCTCCCGAGGCAACCCCGTCGGCCGGTAGTAATGCTCCAGCTCCACAAAGCCCGCCGCCGTCAGCAACGCTCGCCATGCCTCCAGATCGTGATAAGACCCATACCGTGGCCCATTCCAGCCCTCCTGGTTTTTACCCCGAGGGTTGGAGCTGAACAGCACGCCCGCCGGCTTCAGCGCGGCATGCAGTTGCTTGAGCACACGAGGCAGTTCCTGCTTGGGAATATGGAACAGCACGGCATTGGCAAAGACCCCATCGAAGCGTTCGGCGGGCAGATCCAGCTTGAGGAAGTCCTGCTGCAATACCTCACAGCCGCTGTCTTGCCGCGCCATCTGCGCAAACCGCTCGGAGCCATCGAGCCCTACGGCGATATGGCCCAAGCGCGTGAAGGTCTGCAGATCCCGCCCCGGCCCGCAGCCGAAGTCCAGCACGGTAAACGGCGCCGTGCCCTGGATATGCCGCAGCAAGGCATCGATGTTCTGGCTGACATCGTGATCGCGGGTGCCTTCGCGGAAGTCTTCGGCCACCTTGTTGTAGTGGCCGAGTGTGGTGGAGGTAATCTGGTCGAGGTCGTCGGGCTTGAGGATCATGACAGGCAATACCGAATGCTGGGATACGCCGACTATACCTCACCGTTTGTTGAGTACCCGAGCCAGGCGATCTCCACCCAACTGAATCACGGCCACCAGCACTACCAGCAACACGATTACCGTCAGCATGATCTGCGTGTCAAAACGCTGATAACCATAGCGGTACGCAATATCCCCCAAGCCCCCTGCGCCTATCGCCCCGGCCATGGCGGACGAGTTGATCATGGTCACCAGGGTGATGGTGAACCCGCCGACAATCCCCGGCAGTGCCTCGGGCAACAGCACGTGCCAGATGATGTGCCAGCGCCGGCAGCCCATGGCCTGGGCGGCTTCGATCAAGCCGTGGTCGACCTCGCGCAGGCTCACCTCGGCGATGCGCGCAAAGAACGGCGTGGCGGCGATGGTCAGTGGCACCACGGCCGCCCACACGCCATAGGTGGTGCCGACAATCAGCCGGGTGAACGGGATCAACGCCACCATCAGAATCAGAAATGGAATAGAGCGGAACAGATTGACGAACGCGCCCAGCGCCCGGTTCAACGCCGGTGCCTGGTAGATTCCGCCCTTGTCGCTGGTGACCAGGAATACCGCCAGCGGAATCCCCACCAGCAAGGCGATCAATGATGACACACCGACCATCAACAAAGTGTCGATGGCGCCCTGCAACAAACGATCAAACCACATACCCCAGCACCTCCACCTGTTGCGCCCAATTCCCGGCACGCTGGCGCAGCTCCGCAGCGTTGTGGGGCGAGCCACTCACCGCCAGCAGCAGTTGCCCCAGGGCATGTCCTTGAATACGTTCCACGCCGCCTTGCAGCAAGCGCACACGCCCGCCGAGAGCGCCAAACAGCGCGGCCAGGTCGGGTTCATCGTGGGCGCTGCCGGTGAACTGCAAGCGCAACACCAGTGCAGCGTCAGCCGAGGCCTGGGTGGCTTGCAAACGATCCTGCAGTTCTTGCGGCAGCCCGTGTTGCAGCGGCGCCAACAGGGTTTTGCTGACCTCGTGCTGCGGCTTGCCGAACACTTGCCACACCGGGCCTTGTTCGACGATGCGCCCGTGTTCCAGCACGACCACGCGGTCGCAGATCTCGCGGATCACCGCCATCTCATGGGTGATCAACACAATGGTCAGGCCCAGGCGCTGGTTGATCTCGCGCAGCAGGCCGAGAATCGATTGGGTGGTCTCCGGGTCGAGGGCCGAGGTGGCTTCGTCGCACAGCAGAATCTCGGGGTCGTGCACCAAGGAGCGGGCGATGCCCACGCGCTGTTTTTGCCCTCCGGACAGTTGCGCCGGGTAGCTGTGGTGTTTGTCCTTGAGGCCCACCAGTTCCAGCAGCTCGCGGACCTTTTGCTCACGCTGCGGCTTGGGGATGCCGGCCACCTTGAGCGGCAACTCGACGTTCTGCCAGACGGTCTTGGCCGACATCAAATTGAAGTGCTGGAAGATCATGCCGATGCGCCGACGCAGCGCCACCAGTTGGTCCTCGTCGTACCCGCCGATGTCCACCTGATCGATCAGCACGCGCCCGCTGCTGGGTTGCTCCAGGCGGTTGATGGTGCGGATCAACGAAGATTTACCGGCGCCGCTGCGGCCGATGATGCCGAACACTTCGCCGCGCTGGATGGCCAGGTCGATACCTTGCAGGGCATGCACGCTGCCGTCATAGGTTTTGCCCAGGTTGATAAAACGCACATGGGCGCGGTTCAGGTCGGGGTGCAGTACGGTCTGGCTGGCATCCCTGGGCGGTGTGCCCAGGTCGCGCAGCTGGCGGTTGGCGGCGGTCATCTTCAGCCTTCCCAGCCGACTTGGTAGAGCTTGCCGAGGGATTTATCCAGGGCGGCGCGCACGACCGGCGAATGTTGGTAGATATCGACGAATTTGATCACCCGTGGATCGGTTTTGCTTTTCGGCTGGATCACAAACTGGATCACGTATTCCGGGTGGTCGAGGCCGTCGAACAGCAAGGCCGATTCAGCATCGAAGGTCTTGGACAGGCGGATATACGCCGGGTAGCCCTGCACCAGATCGGCATCGTCATAGGCGCGCACCAGTTGCACGGCTTCCACTTGCAGGATTTTGATCTTTTTCGGGTTGGCGATGATGTCTTCTTCGGTGGCCTTGTAGCCCACGCCCGGCTTGAGGGTGATCAACCCGGCCTTGGCCAGCAGCTGCAGGCCCCGCCCGCTGTTGATCGGGTCGTTGGCGATGGCCACGCTGGCGCCCTGGGGCAGGTCATCGAAGCGTTTGTACTTTTTCGAGTACAGGCCGACGTTGTTGATGATGCCCGGCGCATAGGGCACCAGGTCAAAACCGGCGGCGGCCTTGGCATTTTCCAGGAACGGGATGTGCTGGAAGTAATTCACGTCGATATCACCGGCAGCCAGGCTGACGTTGGGCGCGATCCAATCGGTGAACTCGACCAGTTCGACTTTCAGCCCCTGCTTGCCGGCTTCGGCCACGGCGGCCTCGAGGGGAATCGCGAAGGCCGCGGTGGTGCCGATTTTCAGCGGTGCATCGGCGGCGAACACCGTCGCGCTGAACAGGCCGAAGGCCAGGGCCAGTGCTTTGACTGGGTGGGTGAGCAGTGTTTTTTTCATAAGATGTTTCCAGTCATAAGGTATGGGGGCAAACCATGGAGACTCAGTGTGGGAGGGGGCTTGCTCCCGATTGCGGTGGCTCGGTTGATAAATCTGGTGGCTGACACATCGCTATCGGGGCAAGCCCCCTCCCACATTTCTGATCACCGTCGGTAGGTGGAGCCTGTGTGTTGTTCGGGCAAGCGTGGCGTGCCGTGGAACACCTTTTCTCTTAGCGTTCCAGCCTCGTACGCGGTTTTGTAGGACCCACGCCTTTGCAACTCCGGCACCACCAGATCAATGAAATCCACATAGCTTTCCGGCGTCACAATCCGCGTCAGGTTGAAGCCATCCAGCCCGGTTTCGCTGATCCAGGATTCCAGTTCATCGGCGACCTGTTCCGGCGAGCCGACCAGGGTGATGTAGCGGCCACCCAGGGCGTGTTGCTCGAGCAATCTGCGCCGGGTCCAATCGTTGTTCTGCAGGTTCTTGGTCGCCGACTGAATGGCATTGCTCTTCACGTACTGGATCGGTTCGTCCAGTTCGTATTGGGCAAAATCAATCGCGGTGGACGCCGAGAAATGCGCCACGCCGGCTTCCGCGCTGGCGTAGCTCAGGTATTCGGCGTGCTTGGCCCAGGCCTGCGCTTCGGTGGCGCCAACGATCACGTTCAGGCCCATGAAAACCTTGATGTCATCCGGGTTGCGCCCGGCCTCGACCGCGCTGGCGCGCACCTTGTCCACCTGGGCCTTGGTCGCCGGCTTGTTCTGCCCGCTGATGAACACACACTCGGCGTGACGCCCGGCGAACAGCAAACCACGCTCGGAGCTGCCGGCCTGAAACAGCACCGGCGTGCGCTGCGGCGAGGGTTCGCACAAGTGATAACCCTCTACCTGATAAAACTCGCCGTGGTGCTCGACCTTGTGCACCTTGCCCGGCTGCGCATACACCCGCGCCTGCGGATTGTTAAGCACGGCGTCATCCTCCCAACTGCCTTCCCAGAGCTTGTAGAGCACCTCCAGGTATTCGTCGGCCTGGTCGTAGCGCCGGTCATGCTCGGCCTGCTCGGTGAGGCCCATGGCCTTGGCGGCGCTGTCGAGGTAGCCGGTAACGATGTTCCAGCCCACCCGGCCGCGGCTCAGGTGGTCGAGGGTGGACATGCGTCGGGCGAACAGGTACGGCGGCTCGTAGGTCAGGTTGGCCGTCAGGCCGAAGCCGAGATGGTGCGTCACGGCGGCCATGGCCGACACCAGCAACAGAGGGTCGTTGACCGGCAGCTGAATCGACTCTTTGAGCGGCACATCGATGGAGTTCTGGTAGACGTCGTACACGCCGACGATGTCGGCGATGAACAAACCGTCGAACAGACCGCGCTCCAGGGTCTTGGCCAGTTCGGTCCAGTACTCGAGGGTTTTGTACTGCGTCGAGGTGTCCCGTGGATGCGTCCACAGGCCGTGGTTGATATGCCCGATGCAGTTCATGTTGAAGGCATTGAGCAGGATTTTCTTTTTCACTGTTTCAGGCGCGGGCATCAGATCGTCCCCCGCAATGGCGGGTTTTGATCATTGAGGTAGTAATTGCCCACCGCGTGATACTTCCAGCGCACCGGGTCGTGCAGGGTGTGCACGCGGGCGTTGCGCCAGTGCCGGTCGAGGCCATGCTCGGCCAGTGTGGCCTGGCTGCCGGCCAGTTCGAACAGCGTGCTGCCGGCGGCCAGGGAAATCTCGGTGCTCAAGGCCCGCACTTCGGCGACGGCGATGGAGGCGGCGGCAACGCTCTGGGCATTGCTGTCGGCCTGGGCGCGGTCGAGAAATTCGCCCGAGCGCTCCAGCAGGGCCTCGGCGGCGTGCAGGCGGGTGCTCAGGTGGCCGAAGCTTTTCAGGGTCAGCGGGTCTTCGCTGGCCTTGTCGTTGCCGGAATCGATCCACGGCCGGGTCTTGGTGCGCACAAAGTGCAACGCATCTTCGAAGGCGGCGCGGGCGATGCCGGTGTCGATGGCCGCATGCAGGATCTGCGCGAGCGGGCCGACGGTGGTCGGGCGTTCGAAGGCGCTCTGGAACGCGACCACATCTTGCGCCGCGACCCACACGTTATCGAATACCACCGAACCGCTGCCGGTGGTGCGCTGGCCGAAGCCGCTCCAGTCATCAATCACGCTCAGGCCTTCGCTGTCGCGTGGGACAAACGCCAGTTGCTGTACGCCGTGTTCATCCACTACCGAGGTGGGAATGCGCTGGGCGTAGATCGCGCCGGTCGAGTAGAACTTGCGTCCGTTGATGCGAAAACCTTCACCATCGCGGGTGAGGCTCGTCACGCGGTCATGCGCGGTCTTGGTGCCCAACTCTGCCAGGGCGTTGCCAAACCGCCGGCCGGCCAGCACCTCGGCGTACAGGCGTTTTTGCTGGGCCGGGCTGCCGTTCACACGCAGCACTTCCAGCGCATAGAAATGGTTCTGCGGAATCTGGCCCAGTGACGCATCGGCCTGGGCTATCAGCGCGATGACCTTGGCCAGGGTGACGTTGGACACACCCGCGCCGCCATAGGCCTTGGGTACGCTGATGCCCCACAGGCCGGAGCGGGAAAACACGTCCAGTTCGGGCAAGGGCAGGCGGCGTTCACGGTCGCGCTGGGCGCTGTCGCGGCGAAAGTCTTCGGCCAGGTCGTTGGCGACAATAAGGGCTTGTTCATCGCTGGTGATAACCGCGACGTTTGTAGAGACAGTCATGTGTGTTCTCCAGAAGCTCGTGGAAAAAGTGTTCTGGTCGGTCAAATCCAGGAGTGACGAGCAGGCAAGGTGCCGTTCAATCGATAGGCGCCGATCGCGTGATATTTCCAGCGCACCGGGTCATGAAGGGTGTGCACCCGGGCATTGCGCCAGTGGCGATCGAGGTTGAATTCGGCGAGGGTGGCGCGGCTGCCGGCCAGTTCGAAGAGTTTTTCGCTGACCAGCAGCGACACTTCGGTGGTCAGCACTTTCGCCTCGGCCACGGCAATCGAAGCCCGGGCGGCCGATTGCGCGGTGATCGGCGCGGCACTCACTTCATCCAGCACCTTGCCGGCCTTGCGCAGCAGCGCTTCGGCGGCGTGCAGTTCGATTTTCAGCTTGCCGATGTCGGCGATCACGTACAGGTCATCGCTGGCGCGCTCGACCTTGGCATCGATCCACGGGCGTGAGCGTTCGCGCACGAAAGCCAGGGTGTCGTCGAGTGCACCCCGGGCAATGCCGGCGTCGATGGCGGCCTGGATCAACTGTGAAACCGCACCCTGGATATTCGGCTTCTCGCCGATGCGCCAGTTGTCGACCACCAGTTCTGCGTCCACCGGCACCCGGTCCAGCAGCACCGTGCCGCTGGCGGTGGTGCGTTGGCCGAAGCCCGACCAATCATCGACGATACGTAGCCCTTCGGTGCCGCGGCGCACGAATGCCATGACCTGTTTGCCGTCTTCGTTCAGGGCTTTGATCGCTACCCAATGGGCAAACAATGCGCCGGTGGAATAGAACTTCTGGCCGCTGATGACGTAACCCTCGCCCTCGGCGGTGATGCGCGCCTTGAGTTCCAGGGTGTTTCGGGTGCCACGTTCGGGGCCGCCATTACCGATGCGCCAGCCGTCGAGCACGCTTTGGAACAGCTGCTTCTTCTGGCGCTCGGTGGCGGTGCCCTGCAACAGATACAGGATGCCGAAGTGGTTTTGCGGGATCTGCCCGAGGGCCGGGTCCGCCGCGCTGATGATCGCGAACACCTCGGCCAGGGTCACGAATGACACCTGCGGGCCGCCGTATTCGCGGGGAATGGAAATACTGCCCAGCCCACTGCGGGTGAACTGTTCGATCTGTGCCCATGGTAACTGGCGCTGCCGGTCGCGCTTGGCGGCCTGCAGGCGTGCGGCCTCGGCCAACTCGTGGGCTGCCTCCAGCGCCTGGGCGTCGCTGCGCAGCACGGTGGCCGGCAACAACAGTGGGGCTACGTCCAGATCACTCTGGAGGGGTGTTAGAGCCAAATTAGACATCAGCGCCGCTCCTTGGCTGCACGTAATGCCCTGGCGTTATGCACCGGGGTAATTCTGACCATACCGACCTCGCATTCAATGAAATAAAAACAGAAAAATCAGAGATGTCCGGTGGTCCGGTGCATATACCCTAAGCGCCTTTATTTTTTAAATAAACTAACTTTTAGGAATATGCATAGAAGGGCTGTCACCCAGGCTCGCAGGGTGAGCCGGGGTGACGCGGTTGATAGATCGTCGCAGCCCTGGCCGGGCGGGCCGGCGCCGGTGCGGCACAGGCGGCAATGTTCAAGGTGCGGCTCGGGGCCCAGCGTGAATTATTGCCGACGCGATCGAGAATGCAGTAGGTCACCTCCAGTCGGCTGTCATCACCCCCTTCGACAATCACGGTTGAAGGCACCCAGACTTGCACAGCCAGGCCGATGCCTTTGGCCTGGATTTTCGGCAGGTCCATCCGTACGTCGCCCCAGCGCAGGGTAATGGCGTCGCCGCAGGCCATGTTCAGGTAAGGCTCGATGGTCAGCGGGATGCCACGCCGGACCTGGCTTGGGTTGACGCCGTAGCGGCGGATGGTATCGGGCAGCCCGACGGGGGCGAGGTTTTGGTTCTCGTCGCTGAACAGCGCCGAAGGCAGGCCGCCCGGGTAGTTGGTCTTGACCCGTACATGGGTGATCGCAGAGCGTGCCGGGCCGTAGCCGACTTGCATGACTTGGTAATGAACCTGGGCCTGGCCATCCAGCACAAAGCTTTCCGGAACACGCAGATGGGTCGGCGTGCCGACCTTGCAGGCGGTGATGCGCCGTGAGGCGGTAAAGCAGTTGTTCCAGAACAATTCGATCAGGTCGCCTTCCTCCATCCCGGGGTAGGGCGCGATGTCCACCTGCAATTGGGCGGCGGCGAGGGCGTTGATGCCATGCCGTTGCGCCTGGGGCAGGGTTGGAGCGGTGAGCATGGCCGGGGTTGCAGTGCGCGTCATAAGTAATCTCCTTGATGCAGCCAGCAGCAATCGTTCCAGCACCGATGACGCGGTTGCGCGCAGGGTGCCGAAAGGAACGATTCAGTGAATAGCCGGGATAGGATCCAATCCTCTGGGCGCTAGATAAGAGGGTTGGCCAGGAGGCGTCAATGGCGGCACAGGGCTAAACGGCGGGTTG
Organism: Pseudomonas sp. R19M; assembly: GCF_050312585.1. Taxonomy (NCBI): domain Bacteria; kingdom Pseudomonadati; phylum Pseudomonadota; class Gammaproteobacteria; order Pseudomonadales; family Pseudomonadaceae; genus Pseudomonas; species Pseudomonas sp. R19M. Next base: position 9,914 of record NZ_JBNPJV010000043.1, on the reverse strand, counting down.
GAGCAGATTCAGAAAGGGCTGACCGGGGGAGGGATTTTAAGAGGCGGACGGCGGGGTGTTTTGCCGTTGTATGCGAGCCGCCTTTGTAGGCTCCGCTGACCTGTAGTGAGCGGGCTTGCCCCGCGCTGGGCTGCGTAGCGGCCCCAAATTTTTGGGAGCGCTGCGCACTCCAGCGGGGGCAAGCCCCCTCACTACAGGTGTTGCAGTGTCAGTGGGCGAGAAATTTGCTCAGGAACTGTTTGGTCCGTTCTTCCTTGGGGTTGGCAAACAGCGCTTTGGCCTCACCTTGTTCCACGATCACGCCCTTGTCGAAGAAGATCACCCGGTTGGCCACGTCCCGGGCAAAACTCATTTCGTGGGTGACGATCACCATGGTGCGGTTTTCTTCGGCGAGGCTGCGGATAGTCGCCAGTACTTCGCCCACCAGTTCCGGGTCGAGGGCCGAGGTGGGTTCATCGAACAGGATCACCTCCGGCTCCATGGCCAGCGCACGGGCAATCGCCACGCGCTGCTGCTGGCCACCGGACAAACGTCTGGGGTACGACGCTTCCTTGCCCGCCAGGCCAACCCTGGCCAATAGCTTGCGACCCAATTCGATCGCCGCTTCGCGTGGCATCTTCTTGACCACTATCGGCCCTTCGATGACGTTTTCCAGCGCCGTGCGGTGGGGGAACAGGTTGAAGTTCTGGAACACAAAACCCACGTGCTGGCGCAAACGTCGCACCAGGCCCTGTTGCTGGTTGAGCGGCTTGCTGCCGTCGATCTCGATATCACCGACCTTGATGCGGCCGCTGGTGGGTTCTTCGAGGAAGTTCAGGCAGCGCAGGAAGGTGGTCTTGCCGGAACCGCTGGGGCCGATGATGGCGACGACTTCGCCTTCCTTGACCTCAAGGTCGATGCCGTTGAGCACCACCTGACCGTTGAATTGTTTGGTCAGTTTTTCAACCACGATCATGCTTCAAGACTCCAGGTCATGCCGGTTGACCCGGTCTTCCAGGCGATTTTGAAAATGCGCCAGGATGCTTGCCAGTATCCAGTAGATCAGGGCTGCGGACAGGTACATGGTGAAAATTTCGAAGGTGCGCGCCGACACCAGTTGCGCCTGGCGAAACAGCTCGGGCACCTGGATGGTGGCGGCCAGCGCCGTGTCCTTGACCAGCGAAATAAAGCTGTTGCCCAACGGTGGCAGCGCCGTGCGCATGGCCTGCGGCAGGATGGCCCGGCGCAGGGTCTGTGCACGGGTCATGCCGATACTGGCGGCCGCTTCCCATTGGCCGCGCTCGATGGAGGCGATGGCGGCACGCAGGATTTCACAGGCATACGCGGCCATGTTCAGCGAAAAGCCGATCAGCGCCGCCGGGATCGGGTCCAGCTCGATGCCCACTTGCGGCAAGCCGTAGTAGATCAGGAACAGTTGCACCAGCAAGGGCGTGCCGCGAAAGAACGAGACATAGACCCGGGCGGTCCAGCTCAACAGCTTGAAGCGCGACAGGCGCATCAAGGCCAAGCCGAAGCCCAGCAGCAAGCCGAAAAACATCCCGCCGAGGCTGAGAATCACCGTGTAGTACGCGCCCTTGAGCAGAAAGGGCGCGGAGTCAAGCGCGAGTTGGAAACCTGCTTCCATTATTCGGTGACGTCAGCGTTGAAGTACTTCTCGGACAGCTTCTTCAAGGTGCCGTCAGCGCGCAGCTTGTCGAGGGCCTTGTTCACGGCGTCGAGCAATTCAGGCTCACCTTTGCGCAGTGCGATACCGGCTTCCTGACGGGAGAAAGCAGGGCCGGCAGCGGCGGTGTCCGTAGCTTTCTTGGCGTATTCCAAGGCGGCCAGACGGTCGATCAGGATGGCATCGGTACGGCCGATGCGCAGGTCCTGGAACTTGGTCGGGTCATCGTTGTAGGTCTTGATGATGGCTTTGGGTTGGTTGTCCTTGAGCCATTGCTCGTAGTTGGTGCCCAGGCCCACACCGACTTTCTTGCCGGCCAGGTCGTCGGCGCTCTTGATGGTGTCGACATTTTTCTTCAGGGTCAGCGCCTGGATACCGGAGACGGTGTAGGGCTTGGAGAAGTCGTACTTCTTCTTGCGCTCTTCGGAGATGGTCACTTGGTTGACCACAGCGTCAAGGCGCTTGGATTCCAGGGCGGCGAGGATACCGTCCCATGGGGTGGCTTGCAGCTTGACCTTGACGCCCAGCTCCTTGGCCAGCGCTTCGGACAGCTCGACTTCGAAGCCGCTGAGCTTGCCGCTTTCATCGACAAAGCTGAACGGCGGGTAGGTGCCTTCCAGGCCGATTTTGATCTCGCCCGCTTTCTTGATGGTGTTCAACTGCTCGCCGGCAACCGCCTGGCCCATCCAACCGGCGCCCAGCGCCAGACCCAAAGTGCCAACCAGCAACGTGCGACGCAATACGGAAATAGTCATGAAGAGCCCCTGTGTTTTTATGTTGAGCGAAGCAGGTGACGCAGTAGGCGTATCGTGCCTTAAAGCGCACTGCGCGTCTTCGCCTGCGGCGCGACTATAAAGTCTGTTTTTAAGACTTGAAAATAATATAAATTTAATTTGATATTCTTTTTTTGAATATGAGGCTGTTTTAAAATGTGGGAGGGGGCTTGCTCCCGATACCAGTGTGTCAGTCAGCACATATCTGTCTGACAGATTGCTATCGGGAGCAAGCCCCCTCCCACATTTAGCCCACATTCGGTCCGCGTTTATTCAGTTGAACACCGCGTCATACGCAAACAACGCCGGCGCCCCACCGGTATGCAGGAAAATGATCGGCCCGTCCTCGAAGCGCTGACGCCCGATGCCGTCCAGCAAACCTGCCATGGCCTTGCCAGTGTAGACCGGGTCCAGCAGCAAGCCTTCCTGGCTCGCCAATAGCTTGACCGCTGAAAGGGTGCCGGCGTTCGGTTCGCCATAACGGGGGCCGAAGTATTCGTCCCACAGAATGACCTTGAACGCTTCGGGAATACCCACACCAAGCAACTCGGCAGTGCGTTCGGCCAAGCCCTGGACTTTGGGGCGCTGGGCTTCGTCGGTGCGCGACACGGTGACGCCGACTACCGGCAAATCCGGCAGGGCTTCACTCAGCGCCAAGGCCAGGCCGCTGTGGGTGCCTGCGCTGCCGGAGGCCAGCACCACGGCGGCGAACTGGAGGCCGCTGTCTTCAATCTGCGCGGCCAGTTCCAGCCCGGCGCGTACATAGCCCAGGGCGCCGAGGGCATTGGAACCGCCGATGGGCACCAGGTACGGCTTCTTGCCGTTGCTGCGCAGGCGCTCGGCGAGGGCGTCGAGCTGTTCGTCGGCGTGGTCGAGGTTCTCCACCAATTCGACTTTGGCGTCGAACAGGTCCAGCAATAGCCGGTTGCCGTTGCCCAGGTAGTTGGGGTCTTCGGTGCCGGTCGGGTTTTCCAGCAAGGCCACGCAACCCAGGCCCAGTTTGGCGGCGAGAGCGGCGGTCTGGCGTACGTGGTTGGACTGGATGGCGCCGGCGGTCACCAGGGTGTCGGCGCCTTGGGCGATGGCATCGGCTGCCAGGTATTCAAGCTTGCGCAGCTTGTTGCCGCCCATGGCCAGGGGCGTCGTGTCGTCGCGTTTGACGTAGATATCCCTGCCCAGCCAGGCCGACAGCCGCTCGAGTTTTTCCAGGGCAGTGGCGCCGCCCAGCAGTTCCAGACGGTTAAAGCGGTCGAGCTGTTGTTTGATCATGGCTACGCACGGTGGCTAAGTAATGAGGCGACTATAGGCAGGCACTTTTCAACGGGCAACCGTCAATCGCTTATGCCGTATGGTTCTTAGTATCGCACCATTGGTTCTTAAGGGCGGCCAGGGTGCATACCGTAAAGTGAGCGCCATTACGTCAGGAGTGAATACCGTGAGTGAGCGTTCCAGTCATTGGCAATTGCAGACCATCGTCAGCCAGCTGCGCAGCGCCCGGGACCAGTGGCGCACCCGCAATGGCCGGCTGAGCGGCGAGCATGGCGGCCGCGAATTACCTTCCCGCGACGCCGTGGCGCAGATCCTCGAAGCGTTGTGCGGTGCGCTGTTTCCCATGCGCCTGGGGCCGGTGGATTTGCGTGAGGAAAGTGAAGACTTTTACGTCGGGCATACCCTGGACGTCGCGCTCAATGCCTTGCTTGCCCAGGCCCGCCTGGAGCTGCGCTATGCCGCGCGCCAAGGCGGCCAGGATGACAGCCAGGTCGACGCCCTGGCCATCCGGTTGATCCAGGATTTCGCGCTGGCCTTGCCGTCCCTGCGCAGCCTGTTGGACACCGATGTGCTGGCCGCTTACCACGGCGATCCGGCCGCACGCAGTGTGGACGAAGTGCTGCTGTGCTACCCCGGCATCCTGGCGGTGATTCACCACCGCCTGGCGCACCATCTGTACCGCGCCGGCCTGCCGCTGTTGGCGCGCATCAGCGCCGAGATTGCCCACTCGGCCACCGGCATCGATATCCACCCTGGCGCGCAGATCGGCCCGAGTTTCTTTATCGACCATGGGACCGGGGTGGTGATCGGCGAGACTGCGATCATCGGCGAGCGTGTGCGCATCTACCAGGCGGTGACGCTGGGAGCCAAGCGCTTTCCGGCGGATGAGGATGGGCAATTGCAGAAGGGCCATCCGCGTCATCCGATCGTCGAGGACGATGTGGTGATCTATGCCGGGGCGACGATCCTGGGGCGTATCACCATCGGCAAGGGCTCGACCATTGGCGGCAATGTGTGGCTGACCCGCAACGTACCGGCCGGGGCGAACATCACCCAGGCCAATCTGCAACATGATGACGGCTCGCAGAAATAAGCCGCACTTGGACTGAATGTGGGAGGGGCGGTGCGACGATTCGACTTGCTCCCGATAGCGGTCTGTAGTCAGTGCATGTGTTGGCTGACCCAGCACTATCGGGAGCAAGCCCCCTCCCACATGGGGAATAACATTCCAATTCACTCTGCAGTCGCTGAACGAATTGTCTCGCCTGAGCGTCATACCGATCCCTGAGATAGTGTAGGAATTACCTACCACTCAGCCCTGCGATTAGTCCCGGACCGCCGATTCATGTTTAACTTGAACGTTCGTTCAAGTTAAAACCGGTGGTTCGCTGCCCGCTCACAACAGGAGGCTTACCTTTGCTGAGTCCGTTATTTCCAGCCACAACACGTGTCGTCGGGGTGCATCGTTCATGAGTGCATCGTCCACCCCATCCAGTGGCCTGGTGCGCATGAATGCGCCCGTTTTCTACTTTGCCGCAACCGCCATTCTGCTGTTTGGCGTCACTGTCATCGCTATCCCGCAACAGGCCGGTGCCTGGCTGCTGGCGGCGCAAAACTGGGCGGCCAACACGGTCGGCTGGTACTACATGCTGGCGATGACGCTTTATCTGGTCTTCGTGGTGGTCACCGCGCTATCGGGCTACGGCAAGATAAAACTCGGTGCCGACCACGACGAGCCCGAGTTCAGCTACCTGTCCTGGGCCGGCATGCTGTTCGCCGCCGGGATCAGCATCACGTTGTTCTTCTTCTGCGTGTCGGAACCCTTGACGCACCTGGTGCAACCGCCGCAAGGCGCGCCGATGAACGCCGATGCCGCGCGCCAGGCCATGCAGATCCTGTTTCTGCACTGGGGCCTGCATGGCTGGGGCGTGTTCGCCTTTGTCGGCATGGCCCTGGCGTATTTCGCCTACCGGCATAACCTGCCGCTGGCGTTGCGTTCGGCGCTGTATCCGCTGATCGGCAAACGCATCAACGGCCCCATCGGCTACGCGGTGGATGGCTTCGGCATCATCGCAACGGTGTTCGGCCTGGGGGCCGACATGGGCTTCGGAGTGCTGCACCTCAACTCGGGCCTGGACTACCTGTTCGGTATCGCTCACACCCAGTGGATTCAGGTCGGCCTGATCACGCTGATGATGGGCGCGGCGATCATCGTGGCCGTGGCCGGTGTGGACAAGGGCGTGCGCGTGATGTCCGACATCAACATGCTGCTGGCCTGTGCGCTGCTGCTGTTCGTGTTGTTCGCCGGGCCTACCCAGCACCTGCTCAATACGCTGATCCAGAACGTCGGTGACTACCTCGGCGCGTTGCCGACCAAGAGTTTCGACGTGTATGCCTACGACAAGCCCAGCGACTGGCTGGGCGGTTGGACGGTGTTCTACTGGGCCTGGTGGATTGCATGGTCGCCCTTCGTGGGCCTGTTTATCGCACGGATTTCCCGTGGCCGGACCATTCGTGAGTTTGTGTTCGGTGTGCTGCTGATCCCGTTGGGTTTCACCCTGGCGTGGATGTCGATTTTCGGCAACAGCGCCATCGATCAAGTGCTCAACCACGGTATGGCGGCGCTCGGTCAGTCGGCCATTGATGAGCCCTCGATGAGCCTCTACCTGCTGCTGGAAACCTACCCGTGGAGCAAAACCGTCATCGCCGTCACGGTGTTTATCAGCTTCGTGTTCTTCGTGACCTCGGCCGACTCCGGCACCGTGGTGCTGTCGACCTTGTCGTCCAAGGGCGGCAGCGCCGATGAAGACGGGCCGAAATGGCTGCGGGTGTTCTGGGGCGCGATGACCGCGCTGGTCACCAGTGCCTTGCTGTTTGCCGGCAGTATCGACTCGCTCAAATCGGCGGTGGTGCTGACCTCGTTGCCGTTCTCGTTGATCCTGCTGCTGATGATGTGGGGGCTGCACAAGGCCTTTTACCTGGAGTCGCAGAAGCAGATCGCCCAGTTGCATTCGCTGGCGCCGGTGTCGGCGGCGCGTAAAGGCCGGGGTGGTTGGCGCCAGCGCTTGAGCCAGGCGGTGCACTTCCCATCACGAGATGAGGTATACCGCTTCCTCGACACCACCGTGCGCCCGGCCATTGAAGAAGTGACAGCGGTATTTGTCGAGAAGGGCTTGAACGTGGTCACGCAGCCGGACCCGGCCAATGACAGCGTCAGCCTGGAGATCGGTCATGGCGAGGAGCGCCCGTTTGTTTACCAGGTGCAGATGCGCGGCTACTTCACGCCGTCGTTTGCCCGCGGTGGCATGGGCAAGAAAGAGATCAACAACCGCCGCTATTACCGCGCCGAAGTGCACTTGAGCGAAGGCAGCCAGGACTACGACCTGGTGGGCTATACCAAGGAGCAGATCATCAACGACATCCTCGACCAGTACGAGCGACACCTGCAGTTCCTGCATCTGGTGCGTTAGCCTGAAAGTCCAGAGGAACCCCCGCAAAGCCCCGTTCTACGGGGCTTTCTTAAACTTAATTTCATCCGTCAAAGCCGCATTTTGACTCCGAACTGTCATCTCGCCACTGCGTAATTGTGTGAAGCGTTTGACGCTTTCATTTCAGAACAGTGACGGAGACAGGTACCGATGAAGACGTTATTAAGCCCCATGGTGGGTGTCGCCGTGGCGAGCTTTATGCTGTCCGCCCATGCCGATTTTGTCGATGACAGCCACGCCGATGTGACCCTGCTCAACCGCTATCTCAACCAGCAGGGGCGTGATGTGGTGAACAGCAATGCCAAGGCCCACAGCATTCGCGATTGGGGCCAGGGGTTCGAGTTCAACTTCAAGTCCGGCTACACCGAAGGCCCGGTGGGTTTTGGCCTGGACCTGCAGGCGTTCTACGGCTTGAAGCTGGACTCCGGTGGCGACCTCAATGACAAGGATCACCAGGGACGCTACCCCGGCAGCATGTTCCCGCTGGACAACGGCAAGTCCGCCGACCAGTTCGGCGTGTTGAGCCCGACGTTCAAGATGCGTTTCGCCAAGGATGAACTGCGCGTCGGCACGCTCTACGGCAACAACCCGATACTGGCCAACACCGACGGGCGCCTGTACCAGCAGACCAATACCGGCGTGCAACTGGTGTCCAAGGACCTCAGCGACTTTACCTTCACCGGCGGCGATATCTTCAAGACCAAGATCCGCAATGAAACCGGCGACCAGGGCATGATCACCGCCGGCGGTACCAAAGAGAGCGATCGCTTCCTGTTTGGCGGTGCGGACTACACCGGCATCCAGAACACCACGGTCAGCCTGTGGTACTCCAACCTTGAGGACTACTATCAGCAGTTCTTCCTCGGTGCCAAGCGCCATGACGCGTTGTCGGTGGGCGCCATCGATACCGATGTGCGCGTGTTCCGCAGCCTGGGTGTGGGCGGCAATGCCGATGGCGACAACGACTACGCCGCGAGCGGTCTCTATGGCGATGGCGTGAACAAAGGGCGCATCAACCAGACCACCGCCAGCTTGCTTGAGAGCTACAGCCTTGACGGGCATACCGTCGGCCTGGGTATCCAGAAGAACAGCGGCGACAGCGACTTCCCGTACCTGGATTCCGGCCTGAATAGCGGTGACAACCGCCAGGGCCCAGGCTCAGGCGCCGACACCCCGGCACTCACCAACATGCAGTTGAACAAATTCCAGCACGCCGGCGAGCGCACTTGGCTGGCGCAGTACAAATATGACTTCGGCAAACTCGGTCTCACCGGCCTGACGTTCTCCGCCGCCTACGCCCACGGTGATGACATCCGCACGGCGCAAGGCACGACCAGCGAATGGGAACGTAACGTCGCCGTGGCGTATCAAGTCCCCACCGGTACCCTGAAGGGCCTCGGCGTGACCTGGAAAAACGCCCACGCCAGCCCGGACATCAGCGGTGCGACCGTGCAAGATGAAAACCGTTTCTATGTCAGCTATGTCGTTCCCCTCTGGTAGGAAATTGCTGTAAAACGGACAGGCAGACTTAAGCGATTCAGCTGGTTAAAAGGCCTGGGAATAAGCTTATTTCCGGGCCTTATTTGCCTACGTCCAAGAGAGGATTCGATGACTTACATTGCTGCCGAAAACCGCTATGAATCTATCCCGTACCGCCGCGTAGGCCGCAGTGGACTGGTGCTACCGGCACTGTCCCTGGGCCTGTGGCACAACTTTGGCGACAGCACTCCGATCGACACCCAGCGCGCCCTGCTGCGCACCGCGTTCGACCTGGGCATCAACCACTTCGACCTGGCCAACAACTACGGCCCGCCCTATGGCAGCGCCGAGATCAATTTCGGCCGTCTGCTGCGTGAAGATTTCAAGCACTACCGCGACGAGCTGATCATCTCCAGCAAGGCCGGCTGGGACATGTGGCCCGGCCCTTATGGCCAGGGTGGCGGTTCGCGCAAATACGTCCTGGCGAGCCTGGACCAGAGCCTGCAACGCCTGGGCGTCGACTACGTGGATATCTTCTATTCCCACCGTTTTGATGCCGACACCCCACTTGAAGAAACCGCCAGCGCCCTCGCCACTGCCGTGCAACAAGGCAAGGCGTTGTACATCGGTATCTCGTCGTATTCCGGCGTGAAAACCCGCGAAATGGCCGCCCTGCTCAACGAGTGGAAAGTGCCGTTGCTGATTCACCAGCCGGCGTACAACCTGCTCAACCGCTGGGTGGAAAAAGACCTGTTGGAGACCACCGAAGAACTCGGCGCCGGTGTGATTGCCTTCACGCCGCTGGCCCAGGGGCTGCTCACCGACAAGTACCTCAACGGCGTGCCGGCGGATGCGCGGGTCAACCGTCCGGGGGGTGGTTCGTTGCAGGCCAAGCACTTGTCGGAAACCAACATCGCCCATGTGCGTGCACTGAACGAAATCGCCCAGCGCCGCGGTCAGAGTCTGGCGCAATTGGCGCTGGCCTGGACCTTGCGCGACCCTCGAGTGACCAGTGCGCTGATCGGCGCCAGCCGGCCGGAGCAGATCATCGAAAACGTCGGGGCGTTGAAGAACTTGAGCTTCAGCGCGCAGGAGTTGGCGGAGATTGATCGGTTTGCGCAGGAAGGCGGGATCAACCTGTGGGAAAAGCCATCCACCGCTGAATAACCTGGCACCACAGGGTCAATGTGGGAGGGGGCTTGCTCCCGATGGCGGTGAGTCAGCCAATGCATAAGTTGACTG